>JBQCJC010000407.1:0-20436 GCA_051953135.1 Thermoanaerobaculia bacterium
TGTGCCGGGGGGGGCACCCAGCGGCCCCCCGACCGCCGGGCGGGCGGCATACCCCCCCGCCGCTCCACGTTTGATCTTCTCCAGCGTCTCCTGATTTCGCAGCAACGGCTGCATCTCGTCGACAGGAAACTTCTCGCCGTACAACCGTACGAGCGCGGACGCGATCTTCAATCCCACCGTCACCGATCGCAATGCGCGCCGATCGGTAATGAACAATCGCACGCCGCCGCACTCCTCGCCTTTGTGAATGCTCGCCGTCGGTGTGAAACGCACAGGCTCGAGTCGCACGCCGGGCAGCGCACCAACTTCGCGAATCAGCGCCGCGCCGTCGATGTATGGGCTCCCAAGGATTTCGAACGGCGTGTCCGTACCGCGACCGACGGAGATTGCGCGCTCCAGCAAGCCGATGCCGGGATACAACGCCGCCGCATTCAGCGAGCGCATGTTCGGCGACGGATTCACCCACGGCAATCCCGCTTCGTCCTGCCACTGCTCGCGCGACCAGCCGCGCACCGGAATGACCGTGAGATCGACGTCGATCTTGCGCTCCTCGCGAAACAACTGCGCGAGCTCGCCCACCGTTTTGCCATGACGAACCGGCAGCGGATGAAAGCCGGTGAAGTTCGTCTCGCCTTCGAGCACCGGACCTTCGACGACATCACCGCCGATCGGATTCACGCGATCGAGCACGATGAATTTGATCTTCGCATCGGCCGCCGCTTCCATCGCCAGTCCCATCGTCGAGATGTATGTGTAGAAGCGCGTGCCGATGTCCTGAATGTCGAACACGAGCGCGTCGAGATTCGCGAGTTGCTCGCGCGACGGTTTGCGGCGTTCGCCGTACAAGCTGTACACCGGAATTCCGAACAGCATTTCGTCTTCGACCTTCTCGTCTTTCGTGCCGCGAATGCCGTGCTCGGGACTGAAGATTGCGGCGACGGTTACGCCGGGCGCGCTTCGCAACAGATCGAGCGAAGGATTGCCGTATCGATCGATGCCGCTCTGATTCGTGATCACGCCGAGTTTCATCCCACGCAACGCGGCGTAACCGCTCGCGTGCAGCACGTCGATACCGTTCTCCGCATCCGCGCCGCCGACGATATAGCCGACGCGTCGCGGCACCGGCGCATACGTTTCGTTCGCGAGCGAACGCGCGACCGCATTGCCGAGAGCGCGCTGCAACGCGACGACGCTGCCTTTGCCATCGGGATGCACGCGATTCGAGAGGAAGAGATAGAACGCGTCGTGCTGCGGCACGATCCACACGAAGCCGCCCGTCCATCCGGTGTGGCCGAACGAGCCGTTCGGAAAAAGATCGCCGCGCGGGCGCGAGTAATTCGAATCAATGTCGAATCCGAACGCGCGACGCACGGCAACATCCGCGGGCGTGATGTCTTCGCCGAGCGTTGGATGCTTCATCACTGAACGTGCGAACTTCGCGAGATCGCGCGCGGTGCTGAAGAGTCCCGCGTGTCCCGCAACGCCGCCCATGCGACGCGAGGTCGGATCATGCACGAGGCCGCGCAATCCGTTTTCCGTCGGCGCAATGCGCGCGACATCGTTCGGCTGCGTACGATGAAATCGCGTTTCATTCATGTCGAGCGGCGCGAAGATTTCGTCGCGCGCAAACTCGTCGAGCATCTTTCCGGAGACGCGATGCACGATCTCGCCTAACAGGATGTAGTTGATGTCGCTGTAGCGAAAGACAACGCCGGGACGATTGAGCGGTACTTCCTGCGTCGCGCGTTTGATGCCTTCGTCGTAGCCGCTCCAGTCGCCGCGCAGATCGAGGCTCGGCCGCAGTCCCGATGTGTGCGTAAGGAGCTGACGGACGGTGATCGTCGCGTCCTGCATCTCGGGCAGATACGTTTTCACCGGCGCATCGAGCGCGACTTTGCCCTGCTCGACGAGTCGATGAATCGACGGCGCGGTGGCGACGACTTTCGTGATCGATGCGAGATCGAAGATCGTGTCTTCGGTCATCGCCTCGACGCTCGGCGTCAGTGCGCGATTGCCGTACGCACGCGTGTAGACCTGTCCGTGATGCTCGATCCACAGGACGCCGCCCGGGAGTTTGTGATTCGCGATCGCGGTCTCGATCTGCGCATCGACGTCGTGCAATCGCGCGGCATCGAAGGCCGGCGAGGACGACGCGCAATGGAAAAGGAGGAACGCGAGGATCGGAAGAATGCGGCGCATGCGGCGCCGATCATCGCACGCTCACTCGTGCACGAATGTGGTCTGAACGGAAACGATCGCGGCGTGCAGCGCGGCGATGCGATCGAGCAGGGCGGGAAGCGCTTCGCCATCGGGAATGGCGCAGACGCCGGTGAGGCAGGTGCCGGTGCGGCCGAGGATGCGCATCCCCGGAACAACGGCGAGATGGTGCTCCACCTCGGCGGCTTTCCCGCCATGCGTCTCGATGATGATTCCGGCTGTGGGCATATATCCCAGTATCCGCTGAAGGGCGTTGCAAACCTATGACGAATATCTCAACGCTTCGTGATCAGCCGCGAGCCCACGACGAAAGTGGTGAGTGAGCCGACGACCGCGTACCACGGCCACGCGACTTTCGTCGCGAATGCGACGACGCCCACCGCGAGCAATCCGGCGAGCATTCCGGCCATCGCAGCAATCGTGCCCGCGCGTTTCGTCGCGCCGAGAAAAAACACGCCGAGGATCGGGCCGTTGATGAGTGAGGCGACGGAGAGCGCGATGTTCAGCGCGGAGCGCGTCGTGTGCTGCATCGCCACGCCCACCGCGATCTGCGCGATCCCCGCGAGCACCGTGATGATGCGCGACAGCCGCATCGCATGCGCGTCATCGCGCGGTTTCATGAGATCGGCGACGAACGTCGCGGCGATCGAGTTCAGCGACGATGACATCGCGGCCGCAAGAATCGCGGCGACGACGAGTCCCGACAAGCCGACCGGCAGATGATTCGCGATGAAGTGCGGGAAGATTTGATCCGACGCGGTGACGGGAGGATTCGCTCCGTAAAACGCGAACAACAACACGCCGATGAACAGAAACGCGGCGAACTGCGCGAGCACGACGATGCCCGAAACGATCACCGCTTTCGATGCGCTGCGCGGACGATCGGTGCAGAGGTAGCGCTGCACCATGTACTGATCGGTGCCGTGCGTCGAGAGCGTGAGGAACGTGCCGCCGATCAATCCCGACCAGAACGTGAAGGTCTTCGTGAGATCGAAGGAGAAATCGAATACGCGGAACTTTTGCGCGGCGCTGCCGACGGCGATGGCGTGCTCGAGTCCGACGTTGTTGATCAGCACGACCGCGGCCGCGATCGCACCGCCGATGTAGATCGCGAGTTGTACGACTTCGATCCAGACGATCGCTTCGATGCCGCCGATGAGCGTGAAGATGATCATCACCACGCCGAGGGCGATGATCGATGTGCTGACGTCGATGTTCTTCAACACCGCGACGACGACGTAGGCGGTGAGCAGCAATCGCACGCCGTCGGCGATCGTGCGCATCGTGACGAACAGCGATGCGGCGAGTTTTTTCACTGGCGCGCCGAAGCGCGTCTGCAGGAGCTCGTAGACGGTCACGAGCTCGCCGCGAAAGTACCAGGGCATGAAGATCGTGCCGATGATCACGCGCGCGACGACGTAGCCGAGGACGATTTGCAGGAAACGAAAATCGCCGCCCGCGGCCCAGGCCATGCCCGGCACGGAGATGAACGTGATCGTCGATGTCTCGGTGGCGACGATCGACGCGGCAATCGCCCACCACGGCACTTCGTGCGAGGCGAGAAAGTATTGGCGCGTCGTCTTCTGCCGCCGCCCAAAGTACAGGCCGGTGGCGAGAACGAAGGCGAGATAGAGAATGATGATCGCGAGGTCGATGCGCCTTTATAAACTGCGCCGATGCACAACACCATCCTGTGGCTGCACGGCTTCCCACTTTCCGCGGACGTGTTCGCGCCGCAGCGAAGCATCGATGCACGCCACGTGATGCCGAATCTTCCGGGCTTCGGCGGCACGCCTGCGCGCGCGGGTGTGACGATGGAGGATTACGCGCGTTTCGCACTCGAAGAGCTCGATCGCGTGACGAGCGAGCCGGTGACGGTCGCGGGGATTTCGATGGGCGGCTATGTCGTGCTCGCGCTCGCGCATCTCGCACCGGAACGCATCGCGCGTCTGCTGCTGATCGATACGAAGGAAACCGCGGATACGGAGGAAGGACGACGCGGCCGTTTCGAGATGATCGAGACGGTGCGCACGCATGGGATGGGACCGGTGGTCGAGTCGATGCTGCCGAAGATGCTGACTTCCGCCGCGACGCAACCACAGAAGGATGCCGTTCGCGACATCATGCTCTCCGCCTCGCCGGAAGGCGCGATCGCCGCACTAGGCGCCATGGCGAATCGCCCCGACTCGTCCTCGCTCCTGCCGTCCCTCACCATGCCCGCGCTGATCATCAACGGCGCACAGGATCCAATCACCTCACCCACCGATGCGTATCGCATGGGCAATGCCCTTCCAAACGCGCGCGTCGTGATCCTCGAGAACGCCGCACACCTGTCGAACTTCGAACAGGCGGAGAGGTTCAATGAGGTGGTTGGGGACTGGCTTACTGGAAGAAGCCGGTGACGCGCGAAGCTCGCCAGCAATCTTCATCACTGCTGTGTGTAACGCGACATCGCAGCGCCAGAACGACACACACGGCATAATTCGCGCGATCTCCGGACCAGGTCCGCCGGAGCATTCGAGCAAAATCACATGCATCGTCTGTCCACACTTCTTCTGGTCTTCGCCCTTTCTCTGCACGCGGATGAGCTCACCGTTGAAAAATGGGCCGGCACGCCCGCCGGCCGCGGCACGTACGACGGCGACGCAATCACGGCGCAACTGAATCAGCCGGCTTCGATTGTGCGCGACGCCGCGGGCAATCTCTACGTCGCGGACACAATGTTCCAGAGCGGAGCAACGGAGGCGATTCGAAGGATCAGCCCCAACGGAGACGTGACGACGTTTGCCGGCCCGAGTTTCATCTCCGGCGGACTGGTGCGGAGCTTCGGACACATCGCAGGGATGGCGATGGATGGGCGTGGCGTCCTCTATGTCGCCGATTCACTGTTCAACAAGATCTGGAGCATCACGCCCGCGGGCACGGTGAGCACGTTTCTCACCATGAGCAGCCCGGTGCCAATCGCTGCCGATGTACACGGAAACGTGTACTCGTCCGCGAGCGACTGTACGGTTTCCCGAATCACGCCCGCCGGAATCCGCACTGTCATTGCCGGCGTACCCAATGAATGCAGTTCAAGTGACGGCATCGGCTCCAACGCGCGGTTGCGAGGCCTCAATGCATTCGCAATTGATGCCGCGGGCGATCTGTGGGTGCTCGAACAAGTCGACATCGCGAATTCGCGATTACGAAAAGTGACGCAGAGTGGTGAGGTGACGACGATCGTGACGACACCTGCCGCGAACGGCATCGCGGTGGCGAACAACGGAACGGTATATCTATCGCTCGGCGGCGTCCTCGGCGCACCCACGAGGATCGTCACGGTCGTGGATGGAGTTGTCTCGACGTTCGCAGGCTCCGGCACGCGCTGGCATCGCGACGGCACCGGCACCAGCGCAGCGTTTTCCGGTCCGGCTGGCATCGCCATCGACGAGAACGACAATCTCTACGTCGCCGATTACGTTGCTTCCGCGATTCGCAAGATCACACCCGCGGCAGTGGTGACAACGTTCATCGGCGGAACGCAATCCGCCGGAACCGATGGCAATCGCACGACGGCGCGCTTCATGTCGCCGAATGCGCTCGTCTTCGACAACGACGGCAATGCCTTCGTGGCCGACAATCGCATGATCCGCAAAGTCACGCCGGCTGGTGATGTCGCGACCATCGCCGGCACGATCGACGAGTTCGGATCGACGGACGGAACTGGAGCGAATGCTCGCTTTCTCAACGCGCGCGCCATTACGCGAGCAGCCGACGGCTCGCTGTATGTGACCGACGGTCATTCGGTGCGGCGTGTAACACCCGAAGGAGAAGTGACGACGATCGCCGGCAGCGCATTCTCCAGCGGCAGCACCGACGCGAACGGCACGTCCGCACGGTTTCTCGTGCCGTCCGGCATCACGTTCGCGAACGATGGCTTTTTGTACGTTGCGGATACCGGCAACCACACGATTCGGCGCATCTCTCCCTCGCTCGACGTGACCACATTCGCGGGAGCTGCAGGGTCACCGGGAGCAACCAACGCCACCGGGACAGCGGCTCGTTTTACTTCGCCAGCAAAACTTGCGTTCGACGCGAACAGCAATGCGCTACTGGTGACGACAAGCAACACGATTCGCAAGATCACATTACCGGATGCGGTGGTCACGACAGTCGCAGGAGACCCGTTTGCGATCGCCACGGCACCGGTGGATGGCACTGGCGCCAACGCACGATTTATTTCTCCATCCGGAATCGCGGTGCAGAGCGATGGCACGGCCGTGATCGCGGACAGCGAAACGTTGCGCACGATGACAGCGGCGGGTGTTGTGACGACCGTCGCAGGCACATACGCGAAACCGGCCAGCATTGACGGCACCGGCAGCAACGCACGCGTCGATCAGGCTTCCGGAATCACGATCGATGCGACCGGAAAAATCGTGCTCGCGCAGAGCTCGAACTACGCGCTCGCGATCGCCACGCCCGCCGGCATCGCCGAAATCGCAACGATCTCCCCTGAGAGCGGCGCCGTGGGATCTGAGTTTCAACTGAGCACAGACGTCACGAGTGCAACGTCATGGTCCTGGCGCATCGTGCGCAAGCCGTCGCAATCGACCGCGGCGTTGTCCGCCACGAACGTTCGCAATCCGACGTTCACGCCCGACGTCGCGGAGCCGTTCACGTTTCTGCTTCGTGCGTCGAGTGACTCCGGCGTGCGCTACTCACTCGTCAGTCTCTGGCCGACGTCGTCGTGCACTCCGATCGCGTCCGCGGTCGCGACGGTCAACTCGGGTTACGAAACGACGATCTGCGGCGCGGACAGTGGCGGCACCGCGAGCGTCGCGGTGAACGGCGGCGGCACGCTGCAGTATCAGTGGGGATGGAGTGAAACACCGAACGGCACGCTGCATCCGATCGCTGGTGCGACGCTCGCTTCGTATTCGGTCGTCGCCGCGGATTTCGGCGGATCCGGAACGAAGTATCTCGCCGTCATCGTCACTCCTTCCTGCGGCGACGCGTTGCGATCGAATCCGCTCACGGTGCTCGTGCAAACCGCGTCGATCACGGTGCCGAACGAAGTCTTCGCGGGGATGAATGCAACCGCATCGTTCATCGAACCGCTCGATGCCGCGTCGTACGCGTGGTCCATCGAGAACGGCACGATCGTTTCGGGATCGACATCGAGCACCGTGACATTCACGGCTGGAGCGAGTGGCCAGGTGACGCTCACCGCTACGGCGACGAAAGACGGCTGTTTGCGCGAAGTGCAACGCACGATTCCAATCATCGAACGCCCCGCGGGCTCGACGCTTTTCTACCTCGTGAACCCATGTCGCGTGGTTGACTCGCGGAGCAACGGTGGCGCGCTCGCCAATCTCGAGACGCGCACGATCGCAGTCGCCGGCAAGTGCGGCATTCCGGTTGGCGCGAAATCGGTAGTGATGAATCTCGCGGCGGTGAGTCCGGTCACGACTGGGTTTCTTTCGCTGTATCCGTCGAATCTCGCCTGGCCCGGAACGTCGACGCTCAACTATCGCGCCGGCAAAACGCGCGCGACCGCGGGGATCGTTTCGGTCTCACCCGAAGGACACGTCAACGTCTTCAACAATGGCGCGCCGCTGCACTTCATCATCGATGTGACGGGCTACTTCCAGTGAGTCACTTCCACCGGTAATGCCCGGTCACCTCGTACGCGAACAGCACATCTTCCTGCTGCGCGCCGCTGCCGATGTTGTGGATGACGAGTGGGCGTCGGGTAAGCGTGGTGCGTTCGTCGCTGACGATGCCGATGTGCGGGACGCCGGACGATAGGCGCCACGTGACGATGTCGCCGGGCTGGTAATCCGATGCGCGGGAGGTGACGGACAACTTGCCGCCGCGTCGCGTGAAGAACGCTTGCAGGTTCGGGACGCGGCGATGATCGATGTTCGTATCGGGGCCGCGCAGTCCCCAGTTCTTCGGGTACTTCGCGAAGTTGCGCTTCATGTCTTCGTGCACGAGCACCTGCAGGTCGATGCCCGCGTGGCGAAAGGCGCGAATCACGACATCCGTGCAGACGCCTCGATCGATGGGCACATCGCCGTTCGGATACTCGATGCGGCGATACGCGGAGTCATACGAACGCGTCACGCCGATCTGCTTCTTCGCGCCGGCGATGACGCGCGTGACCGTCGGATCCGCAATCGCGAGGAATGCGAAAGCAAGAACGCCGATCACGCGCGCGAAACGGTTCATGTCAATGCGCCGTGACTTCTTCGCCTTCGTCTTCGTGATGCCGCGAAAACATCGCGCCGAGCTTCGTCTTCGCGCTGTCCGCAACGACATAGAACGCAGGCACGACGAGCAGCGAGAGCGTCGTCGAGATGATCAGGCCGCCGATGATCGCGACCGCCATCGGGCCGCGCGTTTCCGCACCCGGACCTAACGCGAGCGCCGGCGGCACCGCGGCCATCATCGTCGCCATCGTGGTCATGAGAATCGGACGCAATCGTACGGGACCGGCTTTCAGCATCGCATCGTGCGCGGAGAGTCCGCGCTCGCGCTGCCCCTGCACGGCGTAGTCGACGAGGATGATCGAGTTCTTCTTCGCGATACCCATGAGCAGCAGCAAGCCGATCATCGAGAAGATGTTCAGCGTCTTGCCGGTGATAAGCAGCGCGAACGCCGCACCGGCAACTGAGAGCGGCAGAATCGAAAGCACCGTCACGGGATGCATGAACGAGTTGAACTGCGACGCGAGAACCATGTACGCGACGATGATGCCGAGGACGAGCGCGAAGAGAAGCTGGCCCATCGACTCGCGGAACGCCACCGACGATCCGCCGAGCACCGCGCGATATCCCGGCGGCAACGTCTTGCTCAGCTCTTCGACGTACGCGAGCGCTTCGCTCTGCGACTTGCCCGGCGCAACGTTGCCGTAGATCGAGATCGCGCGCTCACGATCGCGACGCGTGACCGACTGCAGCGCGGGTCGTTCTTCTTCTTTCACGAGCGAGGACAACGGCACGAGCGCACCACTCGCCGTTCGCACCCGCAACCGCGACAAGTCCTCGGGACGCGTGCGCTGATTCGCGAGCAGGCGCGTGCGGATATCGATGCGACGTCCGTTCGTCGAATACTTGCCGCTGCGCACGCCGCCGACAAGCGCGTTGATCGTGGTCGCGAGATCCTCGACATTCACGCCGAGATCCGCGGCGCGATCGCGATCCGGAACGATGCGCAGCTCGGGCATGCCGACCTGGTAATCGGTATCGACATCCGTCGCGAATCCGCTGGCCTGCAGCTTCTCGCGCATCTCCGTCGACAACTCGATCAGCTTCTCCCACTCGGGACCGCGCACCGAGAACTCAATCGGAAATCCGCGATTCGCGGTGAAGCCCTGCTGCGAGAGATCCTGTACGACCGCGCGCACGCCGGGATACGAATTCAATTCCTTACGAATGCGCGCGGAGAACTCCTGCTGTCCCACGCGCGTGTCCGGCGGCGTCATCGTGACGAAGAGGATGCCGCTGTTCACGCTGCCGCCGCCCATTCCGCCGACGCTGCCGAAAACGCGTTCGACTTCGGGCTGCTGCTGCAAATACGTTTCCGCGCGGCGGAACACGCGATCCGTCTCTTCGAGATTCGATCCGACCGCGGTCTGCAGTCGAACCATCAGACGACTCTGATCCTGCGACGGCACGAACTCGCTCGGCAGACGCTTGAAGACGAAGATCGATGCGACGAAGAACGCAACCGCGATCAACAGCACGATCACTGGTGCGCGCAATCCCATCGCGAGCACGCGGCTGTACGCGGCCGCGAGTTTGTCGAACGTCACGTCGACAAAATGTCCGAGCTTCGACTGACGATGTCCGCCGGCGTTCAGCATCTGCGCGGAGCGCGCCGGTGCGAGCGTCACGGCTTCGACGTACGACAGCAGAACGGCGACGCACAGCGACACACCGAACTGCAGAAAGAACTTGCCGATGATGCCCTTCATGAACACGACCGGCAGGAAGATCGCGCAGACCGCGAGCGTCGCGGCGAGTGCAGCGAAGCTGATCTCCGCGGTGCCTTCACGCGCGGCGCTCACGCGATCCTTGCCCATCTCACCGTGTCGAAAGATGTTCTCGAGAACCATGATCGCGTCGTCGACGACGATGCCGACGGCGAGCGCGAGACCTAACAACGTGAAGGTGTTTAGCGTGAAGCCGAAGAAGTAGATACAGGCCACCGTGCCGAGAAGCGACATGGGGATGGCCATGATGACGTTGAGCGTCGCGCCGAACGAGCCGAGGAAGAGCCAGCAGATGAACGCGGTGAGAATCACCGAGAGCAGCAGCTCGAACTGAATCTCGTGCACCGACTCTTCGCTGAACTGCGTCGAGTCGAAGTTGATGCCGAGCTCCATGCCCGGAGGCAGCGTCTTCTGAATCTCCGCGATCGCTTCCTTCACGCCGCGCGCAACGGCGACCGCGTTCGAGCCGCGCTGTTTGCGAATGCCCATGCCCTGCGCGGGCTCGCCATTCACGCGCGAGACGCGGCGAATGTCTTCGAAGCCGTCTTCGACGATCGCGACGTCGCTGAGGTACACCGGCGCGCCTTCGCTTTCCTTCACGACGAGACTGCGGAACTCGTCGAGGTTGAAGGCTTCGCCGAGAACGCGCACGTTGACTTCGCGGCCGGACGTTTCGAGACGACCCGCGGGCAGCTCGACGTGTTGCGCGGAGATCGCGGCGAGCACTTCACTCGCGGTGACCTGACGCTCGTCGAGTTTGTCGCTGTCGATCCAGATGCGCACGTTGCGCTCGACCGACTGCGCCTGAATCTCGCCGACGCCGGGAACGGTCTGCAGTTTTTCTTTCACGCGATAACGCGCGTAGTCGGCGAGCATCTGCGGCGAGTACGGGCCGCTGAGTCCGATCCAGAGAATCGGCTGATCTTCTGGATTGGTTTTCGAGACGACAGGCGGTTCGATGTCGCGCGGCAAACGACGCTGCACCTGTGCGACGCGCGTTTGCACGTCCTGCAACGCGAGGTCGACGTTGCGCGCGAGGTCGAGCTCGACGGTGACGTTGCCGGAACCCTGTCGCGAAGTCGAGGTGATGTTGCGAACACCTTCGACCTGCATGAGTGCTTCTTCAATCGGCTCGACGACGTCGTGCTCGATGATCTCGGGCGCGGCGCCTTCCCATGCAGCGCTGACGCTGATCGTGGGAAAGTCGACGTCGGGAAACTGCGAGATGCCGATGCGCGTGGCCGCAACGCCGCCGAAGACGACGGTGGCAAGCATGAGCATCCATGCGAAGACGGGGTTCTTGATACAGGCTTCAGTGATCTTCATGGTGGTTGTCGGTTGCCAGTTGTCGGTTGTTGGGGGATCCGCCGCCCAGCCACGTCAATGAAACTACTGCCGTTCGAGAATGCTGCCGGTGAATGGTCGGTGCCGATTGCGGTTCTCCCGACAACCGCTACTTCGTGACCTTGACCTTCGCGCCATCGCGCAGCGCTTCGGCGCCGCGGATGACGAGCGTTTCACCGGCCGCGAGGCCGTTCTTCACTTCGACTTGTCCGTCGGCGGTGCGCATGCCGAGGGTGAGGATCCGTTGTTCGGCGGATCCGTCTTTCACGATGTAGGCAAGGAAGCCCTTCTCACTTGGACGGATGGCCGTCTGCGGGACGACGGGCGCTTCGCGCGTTGCACCGACCGGCACCGTCACGCGAGCAAATGCGCCGGGACGAAGCTCGGGACGATTCGGATTGACGACGTTCGAGGTGACGTCGACCATGCGCGACGCTTGATTCGCGGCAGCGGCGACATGCGTGATCTTCGCCTCATGCGACGTCTGCTCCTCGGCGACATTGAATCGAACGGTCATCCCCGTGTGCAGTGGAGTCGCATCCTGCTCCGGCACCTGGAAGCGAAGGAGAAGAGGATCGCGACGCACCAGCGTCGCGAGCACCGTTCCGACCGGAACGTACTGTCCCGTCTCGACGGTGCGCGTCTGAATGATTCCGCTCACCGGCGCGCGCACGAACGCATCACGAAGGTTCAGCTTCGCGGTGCTCAATGCCGATTGCGCCTGCGCAACTTCCGCCGCGGTGCTCTGTACTTTCGTGCGCCACGTCTCGATCTCTTCTCCGCGAATCAGTCCCGGGTTCTTCGCGCTCGCGGCCTGACGGCGCGCGTAGCCCGCTTCCGCTTCTGCTTTCGCGGCGAGCGATTTCTCGAGCGTCGCTTCCGCGGCTTCGACCGCGAGGCGATAGCGCTCCGGTTCGACTTCGACGAGCGCCTGGCCCTTCTGCACGACCTGGCCTTCGGTGAAGAGCACGCGCTCGACGGCACCGGCCACGCGCGCGGTCACAGCGACGCGCTCGAACGCATCGAGCGAGCCAACCGCGGTCACGGTGTATTCGACGCGACGCGATTCGACCGGCTGCACTTCGACCGGGAACTCCATCTTCTTCCCGCCGCCGGGACCACCCGGTCCGCCGCCCTTCGACTGCGCGTCGTCTTTCGAACAGCCCGCGACGACGAGCGTCAGCGCGGATGCAAGTACCAGCAGTTTGATCTTCATCGTTGTTCCATCCCCACCGGCGCGACACCTTCGGCTTCGCGCAACGACAACCACGCGAGCGCCATGCGATATCGCGCCGTCACTTCCGCGACTTCGGCTTCGAACAGACGCTGCGTTGCGTCCGCGAGCTCGAGCGCGCTTGCGAGTCCTTCTCGATACAGCACCGTCGTTTCATCGGCGTTCTTGCGCGCCGCACGCAACGCGGCACCCGCTTCGCGCAACGCGGCCTGCTCGGTCGCGAGCTGCACCGCGGCGCTGCGCAACTGACGCTCGACGTCGCGCAGTTGCAGATCGAGTTGCAGCTCTGCGCCACGCAACTGCGCGGTGCGCTCGGCACGATCGGCGGCGCGCTGACCTGCATCGAACACCGGCCAGTTCAAGCCGATGCCGACGAAGCCATCGTTCTCGCGCGACGAGAGCGGCCCATCATTAATATTGCGCGTCTGCACCGTCGCGGTGACGGACGGCAGGAAACGCGCGCGCGTTTCATCGGTGAATGCGCGAAGCGCTTCGACTTCCGCGCGCAACGCCGCGATGTCACTGCGACGCGATTGCGCGGTGGTGATCGTCAACGGGTTCGCAACCGGGACATCGTCGGCTGCATCGAGCAGCGATGTCGGTGGCGCGAGCGGGCCGCTCACATCGGCGTTGAGCAGATTCGCGAGCTCGACGCGCGATGCCTGCACGTCGCCCTGCGCCTGCGCGACACCGCGCACGGCGGTCGCGAGCTCGAGCTCGGCGCGCGTCACGTCGTTCGACGAAACGAGTCCGGCCTCGAATCGCGCGCGCACATCGTCGAGATTCGTCTGTGCAAAATCGCGTCGCTGTTCGGCGGCGCGCAACACCTGCTCGGCGCTGAGCGTCGAGAGGAACACGGCCGCGGCGTCGTAACCGAGGAGACGGGTGGATTCGGTGGCGTTCAGGCGGGCGGCGTCACGTTCGTAACGCGCCTGACGGTAGAGTGGAAACACGCGCGGCTCGAACAGCGGCTGCGTCACGAGCGCGCTGCCGGAGAGCGTGCGATCGGTTGGATCGTTGTAATCGTTGCGCCACGTGCCGTTGATGTCGACGCGCGGCAGGAACGCCGTACGCGCGCGACGCACCCGTGCCTCGGCCGCCTCGACGGTCGTTTGCGCGATCGCCGCGCGTTCGTTGCGCGTCATCGCGAGCTCGACGGCACGTTCAATCGTTAACGGCTGCGCAGGCGTCAACGGCGGCGCCGTCTCCTGCGCGTAAACGATTGGACAGACAGCGAGTAAGAGGAAAACCAGGGGGCGCTTCACGGTCGGGCATTAGAACACGGCCGTTCGGTTTCCTATGTCAAAGGATGTCAACGGACAGTAGCGATTACGTTGACAGAGGTTTTGACGTTCGGATCCTTCGTCGTGATCTCGATCGATTCGCGCAACGCACCGGTTTTTGCCTTCGCACCGTCCACCGTGATGGTGAGCGTCGCGTCCTTCTTCGCGGCGATCGTCGGCGGATGCGCGTAGTAGAGACAACGACACGCCGAGCGCGACACTTTGAGCGCGGCGGTTTGATCGCTGTCGTTGCGAATGGTGAACTTGCGCACCGCGCGCGTGCCCTTGCGAATCACGCCGTAATCCTGTGATTGCGGAGTCGCGACGAGGCCACCATCGCCCGCGGGTGCGATCGTGTCGGCGGCGGCGCTGGTCGTCGTTTCAACGGTCTCGCTCGTCTCGGTCGTCACCGGCGCCGTCTCCGCGGTATCGATGACCGCCGTCTCCTTGCGATCGCTTGCTTTCCAGATGAACCAGCCAAGCGCCGCGAGGCCGACGAACGCGACGAGGAGAATGAGCAGCACGCGCGTTCCGGTCGCGCCCGGCTTGCGATCGGCCGTGACTCCGTAGTCGTGCTGCGGCTGCGGATTGTTGACCAGCGGTCGCATCCCAGGCTCCGGCCGCGCCTCGAGATCATCGAGCTTCACGAGCGACGCATCGATCTCGCTCACGACGCGCGTGTAGTGCTGCGCGAGCTGCTCGGACGGCGCATCGGCGAGCAAGCCTTCGATCGCCTGACGATGGCGCCGGAACCGCTCGCGCATCGCCTCGATTTCTTTCGCCCGCTCGCGCTGACTGACGTTGATCGTGCCGAAATCGTCGGACATTGCGTGAGGATTCTTGCAGAGTGCGCGCCCGAAGGGAAAGGGCCGAAGGGAAAGGGCCGAGGGCCAAGGGGGTGAAGCCAAGACGACATCTCGCATCTGGCGAAACGTGAACTCGGCCCTCGGCCCTTTGCCCTCGCCCTTGCGCGGCAAAGCCGCGCAACTAAATCGGTAACCAGTACGAGAACTTCACCAGAAACACATCCTGACTCGGCGCATCCGGCAGCGCTCCGAAATCGCGGCGCGGGCGGAAATCGCCGACCGCCACCGTGTCGCTCCGATTCTCGTTCCACACGACATACATCGCCGAGCCCGGACGGAACTCCCAGCGCACCACCGCGCTGCCGCGCACGCTGCGGAAGTTGAAGTTCGGATTGCCGAATGTTACCGAGTTACCAGTGTACGAATTCGTCTCGGTACCTAACGTCACATCGATCGGCGTGAACTCATCATCGCGAGCGCGCGTGAGGTACTTGAATCCCGTGTAGTCACCGCTCGCGACGAACGGCTGCAGGAAGAGCTGCATCGACAACCGCGCGTTCACCGTCCACTCGGTGCGAATCCCGACATCGAGCGTGCGCTGATCGAGCGTCGAGAAGATGTACTTCTTCCCGTACGTCGGCGTGTACGTCGCATCGCTCACCGTCGAGACGTACTGCGCCACTTCGTGCGTGTCGCGATACGTCGGCTCGACCGAAACGCGAATCGCCGGCGTCGGACGATACGTGATGGACAACCAGTGATACTGCGACGTCCCGCCGAACTGATCTTCGACGTATTCCGCTTCCGTCTGGAAGTACCACTTCTTGCGACTATCGTTGCCGAATCCGCCGCCGAAGTAGTGATCGCCGCGATACACCATCGCCGGACCGCCGCGCGTCAGACGATCATCGATGTAATCCGTCTTTCCGCCGCCCCACGTCCACGCCGACCAGTAGTTCTTGAACAACGCGTACACGTTGTACGCAACGCCATTCGCGGTGTTGTCGCGATCGAAATTCCAGTTCTGGAACTTGCCCACCCACCAGTTGATCTCGCGCGTGTACTTCGTCGGATCGGTATTCAAGTAACGCAGCACGGCGTGCGTGGAGATCGCATCGGTGCGCGGCAGGTAACCGACATCATTCAATTCGAAGCCGGGCGACAACATCTGAATCTGCAGATTCGGACGCCAGCGTCCCTTCTCCTTCGCCAGCATCACGCGATTCATCCAGCCGGTGAGCGACGTGCGCGTCGGGTCGTACTCGACGTGATCCGCATCGGGACGCTGAAAGTAACGCGCGCCGTTACGCTGCGTTGCCGCGATCGCGTCTTCCGATCCCTGCACCATCGTGCCGCCCGCGAGCCACTCGAGGATCCACGTCTTGTCTTTGAACATCGTGTAGCCGTCGATGCCGCCGAAGTACGCGTTCGAGCGCAATGAATCTTCGAGCGAGGCATCGAGACGACGATTCGTCGATGTGAACATGAAGCCGGCGCGCGAGTCTTTGCCGTACTCCTTCGTCGCGCGTGCGACGAGGTAGTTCGTCATCGGCTCGACCGCCTGCTTCCCAACCTCGGGACCCGTTCGATACCACGCCTCTTCTTCATCGGTCAGCGCATCGAGCACACCGATCGTCCAGCCATTGCCGACTTTGCCCGTCACTTTCGCAGCGCCGAGGATCGTCGTTTCGCCGGGTGCGTCCATCCAGTCGGCATCGACCGAGCCTTGCGGCGAACGACCAATGCGTCGCGAATAGAAGAACGTCGGGAACGACATGTTGAACCCCCAGCGACTGTTCGCCGGACCATTGCCGAACTTGAACACGCTCGCGCCTTCGGTGAAGAACGGTCGCTTCTCGGGAAAGAACGTTTCGAACTGTGAGAGATTCAACACCGCGGGATCGACTTCGACCTGACCGAAGTCGGGATTGATCGTGCCCGTGAGCGTGAGGCTCGACGTCAATCCGTATTTGAGATCGACGCCCGCGTCCATGCGATGCGCAGACGGCTGCACGAACGGATTGCTGTTGCGGCTCTGCAGATCGCTGCGCGCGACGCCGTACGGAACGATCTCGAACGCGCGTTGCGGATGAATGCCTTCGATGCCTTCGAGATCGGCGAAGCGCGACACGAATCCCGATTCGCTCTTCGGCGAGAACACGAGTCGCGAGCTTTCGCGCGTGCGCACGTTCCACCGGCTCACGTTGAATCCCCACGTGTGTACCGGCTTGTCCGCGAAGCGCAGTTGCGAATACGGAATGCGCACTTCCGCGGTCCAGCCGGTCGCGTTGATCTTCGCCGCCGAGTCCCACACCGCATCCCACGTGTTGTCGTCGTAGATGTCGTTGTAGAGGATCATGTCCATCTGGACATTCGACGCGTTGACCACGAACGCCGCGCCGTTGAGTCGATCGAATTGCGAGTCGATGCTGATGCGAATGTAGTCGCCGTTGTTCAGATCACTGTCGCGACGCGCGAGCAGCGGCGTCGCGGGAACTTCATCTTCCATGCGCGCGCCGAAATAGATCGCCTCATCGTCATACAACACGCGCACTTTCGTCTGCGCCTTCGCGGGCTTGCCTTCTTCCGGATCGCGCTGCGTGAAGCCGGTGATCTCCGGCGCGTTCGCCCAGGCGGCATCGGAGAGATCGCCGTCGATCGTGGGAGCCGTCGACGTGCGCACCGCGCGATACGCCGGCCGCGGTTTTGCCTCCTGTGCAGTGATGATGGGCGCCACGATCAACAGACCGAGGACGACCGGAGCGAGCTTCATGACTTTTCCTCCCGCGCGTGAATGGGGTACGTTGTGTTCGATGCCTAATGACGCTCGCGTCGCGAGAAAGTTTGGCGGAAGTACGAAAAGTTTCTGTGACGGGTTCCTCTGCGAATGAAAGTCTTCATCGGACAACTCAACACCATCGTTGGCGCCATCAACACGAACGCCGAAGCGATTCGCCGCGCATATGAAGAAGGAGTGCAGGCCGGCGCCGACGTCGTGCTCGTTCCCGAGCTCGCGGTCACCGGCTATCCCGCGCGCGATCTGCTCGATCGCCCGTACTTCGTGGAGTCCGCACTGCGCGTGCGCGACGAGCTCGTGGCGATGACGCGCGAGACGACGTTGATCTTCGGCTGCCCGATTCCCAACACCGATTGGAACGGCAAGCCGCTGCACAACGCGGCGGTCATCGCACGCAATGGATCGATCCTGCTCGAGCAGCACAAGATCCTTTTGCCGACATACGACGTGTTCGACGAGCTTCGCTACTTCGAGCCCGGCGAGTCCGTACACGTCGTCGAGATCGCGGGCCGCAAAGTCGGCGTATCGATCTGCGAGGACTACTGGTTCGACGATGAGTTGTTCGGCAAAAAACTCTATCGACGCAATCCCGCCGATGAGCTCGTGCGACAGGGCGCGGAGATTCTGCTCAACATCTCCGCATCGCCGTTCAACGCGGGCAAGCGCCGCGCGCGCTGGGAGATCTTTTCGAAGATCGCATCACGCTACGAAGTTCCACTCGTGTACGTGAATCAGATCGGCGGCAATGATGAGTTGTTGTTCGACGGTTCGTCGGTCGTGTTCGACAAATCAGGGCAGACGATTTTCTGCGCGCCCGCGTTCGAGGAGCATCACGCGCTGGTGCGTCTCGAAGGGCTGCCGTGTGAATCGATTCTCTCTCTCGACGCCGAAGAAGAAATCGGCCGCGCGCTGATCCTCGGGCTGCGCGACTACATTCGCAAATGCGGATTCAAAGACGTTGTCATCGGTCTCTCCGGCGGTATCGACTCCGCGCTCACCGCGGCAATCGCGGTGGAAGCGCTCGGCAAAGAACACGTGACCGGCATCGCGATGCCATCGCAGTTCTCGTCGCAACACTCCGTCGATGACGCGCGCCAGCTCGCCGAAAACCTCGGCATCGCGTTTCATCTCGTGCCGATCCAGGACATCTACGCGCCGTACGAAGTCGCGGTCGATACGCTCTTCGACGAAAAGAAGTTCGACATCACGAACGAAAACATTCAGGCGCGCATCCGCGGCAACATCCTGATGGCGTGGTCGAATCGCACCGGCGCGATGGTCGTGTCGACCGGCAACAAGAGCGAGCTCGCGGTTGGTTACTGCACGCTCTACGGCGACATGTGCGGCGGTCTCTCGCTTCTCGGCGACGTGTACAAGACGATGGTCTATCGCGTCTCGCAGTGGATCAATCGCGAGCGCGAGATCATCCCCGCATCGACGATGACGAAAGCACCGAGCGCGGAGCTGCGTCCCAATCAAAAAGATCAGGACTCGCTGCCGCCGTACGAAGTGCTCGACGCGATCCTCAAGCTCTACATCGAAGAATGGCGCGAGGTCGATGCGATCGTCGCCGAGGGATTCGATCGCGAGCTCGTCGTGCGCGTGCTGAAGATGGTCGACACGAACGAGTTCAAACGCAGACAAGCCGCGCCGACGGTGCGCGTGTCGAGCAAAGCATTCGGCAGCGGACGCGACATGCCGATCGCGCAACGCTGGCGGCGCGAGCCCGCGAGGGACGTGCGTTGATGCGCATGCTCGCGGTACTCTCGCTGGCCTTGCTCCTCGCCTGTTCGCCGGGTCACATCACGCACGACAAGTGGCAGTCGATGTCGCACGACGATCGCGTGCTGTACGTCAACACGCTGCTCGGCGCGGAGAAAGTGAAGGATGCGAAGGGCGGCACCGGCAAGTCGTACCCACTCGCAGCGGAGGATTACGTGAAACAGATCGAGGCCGCGTACGCGCGCGGTGATGTACGTTCGCCCGAACAAATCTTCGCGGAGCTCGGACGATGACCGCGCCGCTCGCACCGCATCCGCCGCTCACGAAGTACTACGGCGATCCGTCGCAGCGCGAGCAATACGTCCGCGAGATCTTCGATGACACCGCGCCGTGGTACGACTGGGCGACGTGGTTCTGCTCGTTCGGCTCGGGCGATTGGTATCGACGCGAAGCGCTGCGCCGCACCGGACTCACGCCGGGGATGAAGCTGCTCGATCTCGCGAGCGGCACCGGTCCCGTTGCACGCGCGGCGGTGGAATTGACGAAGGATCCGAAAGCGATCGTCGGCATCGATCCGAGCATCGGCATGCTGCGCTCGGGTCGCACATCGAGCGCGAAAGTGCAGGCGCCCGCGGAGTCGTTGCCGTTGCGCGATGCCTCGGTCGATCGCATCAGCATCGGATTCGCGATGCGTCACTTCGCCGATCTCGGCGTCGTGTTCCGCGAATGTCATCGCGTGCTGCGTCCGAACGGAAAGCTTCTGATCATGGAGATCACCGCTCCTGAATCGCGCATCCCACGTGCATTCCTCGGCGTGTACATGGGAAGGATCGCGCCGGCGATCATCCGCATGCGCGCCAACGCGCGCACCGCGGAAGTGTTTCGCTACTACTGGGAAACGACGCGCGATTGCGTGCGCCCGAACGTGATCCTCGATGCGATGCGCACCGCGGGATTCGTCGAGGCGACGCGACGAGTGGAGCTCGGGCTTTTCAGCGAGTACGTGGGACCGAAAAGTGGGGGGGGGGGGGGGGGGGGGGCGCCGCCGGGGG
>JBQCJC010000408.1:0-3494 GCA_051953135.1 Thermoanaerobaculia bacterium
CGGCGACACGATGAAGGTGATCGGCACGCCGCGCATCGAGCTCGCGGAAATGCTCATCGAGCGCAAGCAGGCCACGTGGATCGTGAGCGCGGGCTACTCGAACGATTCGTCCGTGCGCTCGTGGATGTGCCGTTATCCGGAAGTGATGTCGAGTGCGCTCGAAGGATTTCGTCTGCACTACATCGGCACGCCACGCGAGTTGCTGCAACGCGCCACGCCATCGACGTTACGCGCGGCGGCGACTTCGTTTCGCACGATCACGCCACATGATGATGCGTTCTTCGGCGAAGGCTGGGCGCAGGCGGAAAGCGAGTTTCGCTGGGCGAATGCGAAACGCGCGACGGTCTTCGTGCCGCGCTTCGGCCAACGCGATGGCGTGATTCGCGCGACGATTCTGCCGCTGCCGCCGCAATCAATGCGCGTCTCGCTCAATGGTCACGACCTCGGCGTCATCGAGCTCAAACACGAATGGCGAGAGTACGCGATCCACGCACCCGCATCCGCGTGGATCGACGGCATGAACACGATCGCGTTCGAGTTCGCACACGCGACGCGGCCGAGTGCAAGCGATCCACGCACGCTCGCCGCGTGCTTCGAATCGATCGGCGTCGATGATTCGCGCAGCACACAACGCGCGATCGTGCCGTCGTTGCGCATCGACGCGAATCGGTTCATCGATGCGAGCAGCGTGTGGCGCAACACGAACACGCGTTTTCCGGCATCGCAACTCAATCGCACTCGCGTCGAGAAATTGCTCGGCAGACTCGGCTTCGATCATGTCGCGACATGGCCGCAACTCGCGAGCGGCGCGGTGCATCTCGATGACGTCGTCGAGACGATTGCGAATGGCAGCGACTGCGAAGACGATCGGGCGTTTCTCGATCGCGCGTTCGCGATTCTGCTCGATCGTGCACCGAACGATGTCGAAGAACGCGACCTGCTCGCGCGCCTGAAATCCGGCAGCTCGCGAGAGGTCATCATTGGCCGAATCGTGAAATCGAACGATTTTCGCGCGCTTGCGTTATCGTTCGCCTCCCGATGAACCGCCTGATTCCCGTCAATCGCGTCGAAGATGTGCCCGTGCAGTTCCGCGACACGCCCGTCGCAAGCCTGCTCGGCTGGCACAACGGCTTTCTCGAAGAAGTCACGGTGACGAAGCCCGAAATGCTCGTCGGCATGTGCATGGACAATCGCAAGAAGCTGCGCATCCCCGAGAACTTCGCGTTCATCCTGCGCTCGGGCGGCGCGAACATGCGTCCGAGCGAATTCAAAGTTTCGTTCGCGGTCGCTGTCGGTGGCGTTCGTGTGATCGCGCTAATCGTTCACAACCACTGCGGCATGGTCGGACTCTCCGGTCGTCGCACCAGCTTCGTCGACGGTCTCGTCGATGCCGGCTGGGAACGCGAGCTCGCGGAGCAACACTTCGATTCCTTTGCGCCGCTGTTCGAGATCGGCAACGAAATCGATTTCGTGTTGAGCGAAGCGCAGCGACTGCGCGCGCGCTATCCGAAGGTGATCGTCGCGCCGCTGTTCTACAACGTCGACGACAACCGCATCTACGCGATCACGGAGTAGTTGAGCGCGAGCTCGCGGAGCGCCGGCGCCAACGCCGGCTGGATCGGCGACGCCACGTCGCCGTGCGTTCCACCGCGAGTACTTTGACGGCGGCGATGGCGCCGCCGGGCCAGCCGACGATGGCGTCGGCGCTCCGCAACGTAACGCGGCGACGTCGTTACAGCATCTCTCTCAATCGCTCCGCATCGCTCGTCGGCTCTTCGCATGCGTAGCCGACGCACACATACGCGCGCGTCATTTCGATCGGCCGGTGCTGCATCAGCGGCAACTCCTGCGATTGCTCGCCGCCGACGAGGACGCGATGCGGGAGATACGTTTCACCAATCACGCGCTTCAATTCCGCGAACGAACCGGTGAGCGCAATTTCCCTCGGTTGTCCCGCGCGCCACTCCGCAACGCCGAGCAGGAATCCGAATCCGCTCGGATACTTTTCGGCGATCGCCCACGTCGATTCCAGCGCATCTGTCGCAGCGCGCGCGTAGTCGTCGTTGCCGTACAGCAACGCCAGCCGCAGCAGTACATCGCATGTCACCGAAGTTCCCGACGGCGTCGCGTTGTCGAAGAGATCCTTCGGTCGCGTGATCAGTTTTTCGTGATCGATGGGCGTGTCGTAGAAGCCGCCGTTCTCGCTGTCGTTGAAGCGATCGAGAATTGAGTCCGCGAGTGTTCGTGCGGCGTCGAGATACTTGCGCTCGAACGTCGCTTCGTACGCGAGCGTGAGTCCCCACGCCACGCCCGAGTAATCCTCGAGCAACCCCGGAATCTTCGCGTGACGCGTGAGTCGTCCGCTCGCATCGATGCGCGTCAGAAGAAACTCCGCATTTTTGCGAACGACATCTTCGTATCGACCGAATGCGATGCACGCTTCGCTGAATGCCGCGAGCATCCAGCCGTTCCAGCCCGCGAGCAACTTCTCGTCGCGACCCGGCCACACGCGTTTCGCACGCACGCCGTACAACTTGCACTTGCCGCGTGATGCGACGTCCGCGAGTTGATCGAGCGTGATACCGAGATCCGCGGCGACCATTTCAGGCGGACGCGGAACGTTGAGAATGTTGTGACCTTCCCAGTTTCCGCGGTCGCTGATGTCGAACAACGCGCAGAAAATGCGACCGTCATCCGCGCCGAGAATCTCCATCACCTCGTCGCGCGTCCAGACGTAGAACTTTCCTTCTTCGCCTTCGGAGTCGGCATCGAGCGTCGAATAGAACGCGCCGTCGGGCGAGGTCATCTCGCGTTGCACGTAGCCGAGGATCTCGTTGGCGATCTGGGCGAAGAGTGGCTCCTTCGTCCATTGCCACGCGCGCGTGTACAACCGCGCGAGCAGTGCGTTGTCGTACAGCATCTTCTCGAAGTGCGGTACGAGCCAGCGCGAGTCGACCGAGTAGCGATGAAAGCCGCCGCCGAGCTGGTCGTACATTCCGCCGCGCGCCATTTTCGTCAACGTGTTGACTACGATCTCGCGCAACTGCGCGTCGTTCGTGCGATGCGCAACCATCATCAGAAAGTCGAGCGACATCGACGGCGGAAACTTCGGCGCGCTGCCGAAGCCGCCGTTGATCGGATCGTAGCCGCGCGCGATGCTCGCGGCCGCGTGCTCGAGCGCGTGTTGATCGATATTCACATCGCTCGCGCGTCGCGTGCGCAACTGCGAGGAGAGCGCGTTCTGCACTTCGTTCGACGCTTCCTCGACATCGCTGCGCCGCTCGCGAAACACGCCTGCGACATGCTCGAGCACGCGGCGAAAGCTCGGCATGCCCTGACGTTCCGCCGGCGGAAAGTACGTGCCGGCGTAAAACGGTTTGCCGACCGGCGTGAGAAACATCGACATCGGCCAGCCGCCGTGGCCGGTCATCATCTGTACGGCCTGCATGTAGATCGAATCGACGTCAGGACGTTCTTCGCGATCGACTTTGATC
>JBQCJC010000409.1:0-10029 GCA_051953135.1 Thermoanaerobaculia bacterium
CGGCTGGATCGGCGGCGCCTTCGCCGCCGTCACGCAGAAAAGCGGGCGCGGCGCCCGCGATCCAGCCGGCGATGGCGCCGGCGCTCCGCTTCGCGTCCTTTACGAACTCTTCATGAACCTTTCCTTCAATCCAACGCCCATCCTTCGCAACCCTTAGCGACCGCTCCTCGCGGCCTCTGTTGTTCGAGTCATGGCAACGATGACTCGAACGATGCCTTTCGCCGATCGACGACACCACCCGCTCACGACCGCCGCGCTCATCTTTCTCTTCTGGGCATTCGCCGCCGCACTCGTCGCGACGTTCCACATCCAGCTCGATGTGCTGTCGTGGATGGGCGGCGCCGCGGCCACACTCCTCGCCATTCTCGGCAGCGCGTATCTCTACACGCGCATCTGCGCGCGCTGCGCCGGCGTCGATCACGCGCTCGGCGTCGGCATCGCGTGGCTCGTGCTCACGATCGTCGCCGAGATCGCGATCACCACACGCGTGCATCACGGCTGGTACTCGCTCATCGGCTCGCCCGCGCATCCGCTCCTGCGCAACGTCTTTCTCTTCGCCTGGGTCTTCGCCCCTGCGCTCTTCGCGCATCGCGGTTCCGATCAATGAAAAAACTACTGCTGCTGCTCACACTCGCGCCGGCAACGTTCGCGCAAACGACGTTCTCCGGCTTTCTCGATCTCGTCGCGTCGTACAACGCGAATCGTCCGTCGACGCACGAGAGCTTCATCCCCGGCACGGGCACGTCCGCGAAACGTGCGAATGCGTTCGCACTGAATCTGGCGCAAGTGCAGGTGACGCGCGCGACCTCCGCGAACGATCCCCTCGGCTTCACGCTCGCACTCGTCGCGGGCGATGGCGACGACGTCGTGCACTCCGGCGAGTCGAATCCGCTCGAGCACGTCTATCAGGCATCGCTCGCCTGGGGTGCGAACGACGACCTCACGATCGAAGCCGGCATCTTTCCGTGTCACATCGGATTCGAAGGCTTCTATTCGAAAGACAACTGGAACTACACGCGCTCGTGGCTCGGCGAGCTCTCGCCGTACTACTCCGCCGGCATCAAAGCGAACTACGCGCTGAACGATCACTGGTCCGCGCAACTGCATGTCCTCAACGGCTGGCAGCTCGTGCGCGACAACAACGACGACAAAGCCGTCGGAACGCAGCTCGCGTACACGAGCGACAAACTCACCGCGTCGCTCAACACATTCGTCGGACGAGAAACCGACGCGCTGCGGAAATTCGCGGACGTCGTGATGAGCTATCGCATCACGCCAAAGCTGCAACTCGGCACGTCGTTCGACATCGGCGCGCAGGACGATGCGCGATGGCACGGCCTCGCCGCGTACGCGCGCTACGCGTTCACCGACAAACACGCGCTCGCGATTCGCGCCGAACACTTCCGCGATCCCGATGCCGCGATCAGCGGCGCATCGCAGTCGCTGCGCGAGGCCACGCTCACGTACGAGCTGCGCCCCCACGAACACCTTCTCCTCAAACTCGAAACGCGCCTCGATCGTTCGACCGCGCGTGTCTTCGCCGATGACGAACGCGAACAGTTCCTCGCGCTCGCCGGCGCGGTGGTGACCTTCTGATGCTCGACCTTCTCTTGATCCTGCTCACGCTCGTGCTGTTCGCGCTCTCCGCGGCGTACGTCCGCGTCTGCGAAAAACTATGAACCTCGAAACGATTGCCGCGCTGCTCCTCACGTTCGCCGCACTCGCCTACCTCCTCTTCGCATTGTTGAAACCGGAGAAGCTGTGATCGCGCTGTTGAAACTCGCCGTCTTCTTCCTGCTCCTCGCCGCGCTCACGAAACCGATCGGGCTGTACATGCGCCGCGTGTTCTCGCACGAGCGCACGTTCCTCGATCCGTTGCTGCTGCCGATCGAGAAACTCATTCATCGCCTCGGCGGTATCGATCCGAAACGCGAGCAATCGTGGACGTCGTACACGCTCGCGATGTTCGCATTCAGCGCGATCGGATTGCTCTTCACCTACGCGGTGCTACGTTTGCAGCACCTCCTTCCGCTCAATCCCGATCACCTCGCCGCGGTCCCGGCGGAGCTCGCGTGGAACACCGCCGTCTCGTTCACGACGAACACGAACTGGCAGGCGTACACCGGCGAGTCGACGATGTCGCAGCTCTCGCAAATGGTCGCGCTGACGTTTCACAACTTCGCGTCTGCCGCCACCGGCATCGCACTCGCGATCGCCGTGATTCGCGGCATCGCACGACAGAGCGCATCGACGCTCGGCAACTTCTGGAGCGATCTCGTTCGCGCCACGCTGTGGATCCTCCTGCCGATCTCGTTCGTCGCCGCGCTCGTCTTCGTCTCACAAGGCGTCGTGCAGAACTTCGACGCGAGCGTCGCCGCACGAACGCTCGACGGCGGCACGCAGACGATCGCGCAAGGTCCCGTCGCGTCGCAGGAAGCGATCAAAGAGCTCGGCACGAACGGCGGCGGATTCTTCAACGCGAATTCCGCACATCCCTACGAGAATCCGACGCCGTTCACGAACCTGCTGCAGATGTTCCTCATCCTCTGGATCGCCGCGGGACTGACGTACACGCTCGGCTCGATGACTGGCAAACCGCGACACGGCTGGGCCGTCTTCGCTGCGATGTCGCTGCTGTTTCTCGTGATGACGAGCGTCGCGATGTACGCGGAGACGCGCGGCAACCCGGCGCTCGGCCTCACCCCGAATCTCGAAGGAAAAGAAGTGCGTTTCGGCGCAGGCGACTCCGCGCTGTTTGCGTCCGTCACGACAGCCGCATCGTGCGGCGCGGTGAACGCGATGCACGATTCCTTCACGCCGCTCGGCGGCTTCGTACCGCTCACGAACATCCTCCTCGGCGAAGTGATCTTCGGCGGCGTCGGCGCAGGGCTCTACGGCATCTTCGTCTTCATCGTGCTCGCGGTGTTCATCGCCGGACTGATGGTCGGCCGCACGCCCGAGTACCTCGGCAAGAAGATCGAAGCGAAGGACGTGAAGCTCGCCATGCTGACTGTGTTGATCTTCGCGGCGTTCGTGCTGATCGGCAGCGCGATCGCGGCGGTGACGAACGCCGGAACGTCGAGTCTCAACAACGGCGGACCGCACGGGCTCTCGGAGCTGACGTACGCATTCACGAGCGCGACCGGCAACAACGGCAGTGCATTCGCGGGCCTCAACGCGAACACGCGTTTCTACAACCTCGCCCTCGGACTGGCGATGTTCTTCGGACGCTTCTTCATGATCATCCCGGTGATGGCCATCGCCGGTTCGCTCGCGTCGAAGAAGCGCGTCGCCGAATCCGCGGGCACGTTCCCCGTCGACGGACCGCTCTTCACGATTCTGCTCGCCGGCGTGATCGTCATCGTCGGCGCGCTCACGTACTTCCCGATGTTGTCGCTCGGTCCGATCGTCGAGCACTTCCTCATGACCGCGGGCGAGGTGTTCTGATGAAACGACGCGCACTCATCGATGCATTCGTGAAACTCGATCCGCGCCTCATGTGGCGCAATCCGGTGATGTTCCTCGTCGAAATCGGCGCGCTGCTCACGAGCGTGCTGCTGCTCCGCGAGTTCAACGCGTTCCAGTTGCAGATCACGCTGTGGTTGTGGGCCACGGTGCTCTTCGCGAACTTCGCCGAAGCGCTCGCGGAAGGCCGCGGGAAAGCGCAGGCCGCGGCGTTGCGTCGCACGAAACAGGAGACGACCGCGCGCAAACGCATCGGTGATCGCGAAGAGCGCATCGCCGCATCGTCGCTGCGCAAAGGCGACGTCGTGATCGTCGAAGCGAACGAGATCATCCCCGGCGACGGCACGGTGATCGAAGGCATCGCCTCGGTGAACGAAGCCGCGATCACCGGCGAATCCGCGCCCGTGATTCGCGAAGCAGGCGGCGATCGATCCGCGGTCACCGGCGGCACGATCGTGCTCAGCGATCGCATCGTCGTCGAGATCACGTCGGAACCAGGACAGACCTTCATCGATCGCATGATTCGTCTCGTCGAAGGCGCCGAGCGGCAGAAGACGCCGAACGAAATCGCGCTCGACATCCTGCTCGCGGGATTGACGATCGTGTTCCTCCTCGCGACCGTCACGCTCAAACCATTCGCGCTTTACTCGCACGGCGACGTGTCGATCACCGTGCTCGTCGCGCTGCTCGTTTGTCTCATTCCGACCACCATCGGCGCACTGCTGTCCGCGATCGGCATCGCCGGAATGGATCGCGTACTGCAGCACAACGTGCTGGCGATGTCGGGCCGCGCGGTCGAAGCCGCGGGCGACGTGAACGTCTTGCTGCTCGACAAAACCGGCACGATCACGCTCGGCAATCGACAGGCAACTGAGTTTCGTCCCGCGCAAAACGTCGACGCACGCGAGCTCGCGGAAGTCGCGCAACTCTCGTCGCTCGCCGATGAAACGCCCGAGGGACGATCGATCGTGGTGCTGGCGAAAGAACTGTTTGGAATTCGCGCGCGCGAACTGCACGACCTCGGCGGACACTTCGTTCCATTCACAGCGAAAACACGCATGTCCGGCGTCGATCTCACGAACGGCCGCAGGATTCGCAAAGGCGCCGCGGACGCAATCGAATCGTTCGTGCGCAGCAACGGCGGTGCATTTCCGAACGACGTTCGCGAAACCGTCTCGACGATCGCAGCCGCCGGAGGCACACCGCTCGTTGTTGCATCCGACGCAAACGTGCTCGGCGTCATCTATCTGAAAGACGTCGTCAAAGGCGGCATGCGCGATCGCTTCGATCGTCTGCGCATGATGGGCATTCGCACCGTGATGATCACCGGCGATAACCCGCTGACCGCGCAGACGATCGCGCGCGAGGCAGGCGTCGACGACTTTCTCGCCGAGGCTACGCCGGAGGACAAACTTGCGCTCATTCGGCGAGAACAAGCGAAAGGCAACCTCGTCGCGATGACCGGCGACGGCACCAACGACGCGCCCGCGCTTGCGCAAGCCGACGTCGGTGTGGCGATGAACACCGGCACGCAGGCGGCGAAAGAAGCCGGCAATATGGTCGATCTCGATTCGAACCCGACAAAGTTGATCGAGGTAGTCGAGATTGGCAAGCAACTGCTCATGACGCGTGGCGCGCTCACCACGTTCTCGATCGCGAACGATGTCGCCAAATACTTCGCGATCATCCCCGCGCTCTTCATCGCGACGTATCCGCAGTTGCAGGCGCTCAACGTCATGCGCCTCGCCACGCCGCAGAGCGCGATTCTCTCTGCCGTGATTTTCAATGCGATCGTGATCATCGCGCTCGTGCCGCTCGCGCTGCGCGGCGTTGCATATCGCCCGCTCGGCGCCGCGCGCATTCTGCGACGCAACCTTTTGCTTTACGGCGCGGGCGGCATCGTCGTGCCGTTCATCGGCATCAAGCTCATCGACGTTCTTCTCACCGTCACGGGGCTCGCATGAAAGAACATCTCATCATCTCGATTCGCGTCACACTCGTGTTGCTCGTGCTCACGTGCGGCATCTATCCCGCCGCGGTGTGGGCGATCGGCCAGGTTGCGTTTCACGATCGCGCGAACGGCTCGCTCGTCGCACGCGATGGTCACGTGATCGGATCGACGCTCATCGGACAATCATTCACGAGCGATCGCTACTTTCACTCGCGGCCGTCCGCGGTCGATTACAACGCGCAGGGATCCGGCGGCAGCAATCTCGGACCGACGTCGAAGAAACTGCGCGATCGCATCACGCGTGGAGCGCCTGTCGATGCCATCACGACGTCGGCTTCCGGACTCGATCCGCACATCTCGCCCGAAAACGCGCGCGCGCAATCGTCGCGTGTGGCGCGTGCGCGCGGCATCGATGAATCGCGTGTCGTCGCGCTCATCGCGCGGCACACCGAAGGGCGATTCATTGGGATTTATGGCGAGCCGCGCGTGAACGTGCTGCAACTGAACCTCGCGCTGGATGACATGATGAATCGCCATGGCGCGAGCAAGTGAACCGGTTCGCCCTGATCCCGACGAGCTGTTGCGGCTCGCCGGGACCGATCGCGCCGGACGCGGGCGGCTGAAGGTTTACCTCGGCATGGCCGCGGGCGTCGGCAAGACCGTGCGCATGCTCGATGACGCGCATGCGGCGCGCGGCGCGAACATCGACGTCGTCATCGGTCTCGTCGAAACGCATGGCCGCGCCGAGACCGCGCAACGCATCGGCGCGCTGGACATCATTCCTCGCAAACGCGTCTCGTATCGCGGCGTCGAAATCGAAGAGATGGACCTCGATGCGATCCTCGCGCGCCATCCGGACATCGTCGTCGTCGACGAATTGCCGCACAGCAACGCGCCAGGCTCGCGCAACAAAAAGCGCTGGCAGGACATCGAAGACATCCTCGCGACCGGCACCTCGGTGATGACCGCGCTGAACGTGCAGCATCTCGAAGGCGTGCAGGACATCGTCCGTTCCGCCACCGGTATCGACATTCGCGAGCTCGTCCCCGATCGCATCGTGCGCGAGGCCGATTCCGTCGTGCTCGTCGACATCCCGGTGCCCGATCTGCTCGAACGGCTGCGCGCCGGAAAGATTTATCCGCCCGAACAGGCCGCACGCGCGCTCGAGAATTTCTTTCGCGTCGAATTGCTGACGCGGTTACGCGAGCTCGCGCTGCTGCAGACCGCGACCTTCACCGGCGGATTACGCAACGGCGAAGCGTCGGCCGAGGAGCGACTCGCGGTGGCGGTGCCATTCGATCCGGAGATTGCGCGGCCATTACTTCTGCGCGCCTCGCGCATTGCCGGACGCATGAACACGCGCTGGTTCGCGTTGTATGTGCGACAACAACGCGAACATCCGCGTAACATCACCGCCGAGCAACATCGCAAGCTCAGTGAGAACGTGCAACTCGCGATTTCCCTCGGCGCAACGGTCATTACGCGCGAATCGGAAGACGTTACCGGGACGATCTGCGAATTCGCGGCACAGGAGCGCATCAATTTACTCGTGGTCGGAAAACCGACCCGTTCCGCGCTGCTGAGCCGCTTCGCTCCGAGCATCGTGCACAAACTCCTGGCGACCGGTGCGCACTTCGATCTCGTCATCGTCGACACCGCGTCCGCCGAGGCACATTAAGAGTTCATTAAGATTCGATTTCTCAACAACATCGCACGTTATCCTCAATGCGATGTCCACCCTGCCCAAGCCCGAAGAACCCTCGGAATCCCTGCTGCCACGCGAGTCATTCGCCGATCGCGTGCAGCGCAAAATCCTCGGCGAACGACGCGACGTCACTGACCCGCACGCATTGCACAAAATCTCGCTGATTGCATTTCTTGCGTGGGTTGGACTCGGCGCCGACGGATTATCGTCGTCGGCTTACGGCCCGGAAGAAGCATTTCGCGCGTTAGGCGAGCACCACTACCTCGCGTTAGTCCTCGCCGTTGCGACCGGAATTACCGTCCTCATTCTCTCCGCGTCGTACTCGAGCATCATCGAACAATTTCCTACGGGCGGCGGCGGATATGTTGTCGCATCGCGGCTGTTAGGACCGCGCGTTGGCGTCATCTCCGGCTGCGCACTCGTCGTCGATTACATTCTTACGATCACAGTCTCGATCGCCTCGGGTGGGAATGCGATCTTCAGCTTCCTGCCACAGTCCTGGCAGCCGTGGAAACTATCGATCGAAGTTGCAGCCATTGTGTTCCTCATTGCACTGAACCTGCGCGGCGTCAAGGAATCGGTCAAAATCCTGACGCCGATTTTCCTGGTGTTTCTCGGTACGCACGCATTACTCATTGGATATTCGGTCTTTACCCACCTCGGCGCAATTCCTGAGGTTTCGCACCGATTATCGAATGAATATTCGAATGGATTAGCAACGCTCGGCATAGGCGGCATGCTGATGCTGTTTCTGCGCGCGTATTCGTTAGGCGGCGGCACGTATACCGGCATCGAAGCCGTTTCCAACGGATTACAGATCATGCGCGAGCCGCGTGTACAGACCGGCAAACGCACGATGGTCTACATGGCCTTGTCGCTGGCCATTACCGCGTCCGGAATTCTCGTCGCATATTTGCTCCTGCAAACACGACCAATGGATGGCAAAACCATGAACGCCGTCCTTGCAGATACCGCATTCGGCGGATGGCATCTCGGCGCACTGCCGGTCGGCTACTGGCTAGTGCTCGTCACGCTGATTTCCGAAGGATTATTGCTCTTCGTCGCCGCACAAGCGGGATTCATCGACGGCCCGCGCGTCATGGCCAACATGGCAGTCGACTCGTTTTTCCCGCATCGATTTGCCGCACTATCCGAGCAATTGTCGATGCACAACGGCATCCTGCTGATGGGCGGCGCGGCACTGGCCATGCTCTTCTACACGAAGGGCAATATTCATGTGCTCGTCGTCATGTACTCGATCAACGTGTTCCTGACGTTCACGTTGTCGCAACTCGGGATGTGGCGTTTCTGGTGGCCGCGCAATGGAGACAAACAACGCGCGTATCACATCTTCATTCACGGGCTGGCGCTGGTCATGTGCGCCGGAATTCTCGGCATTACGGTATTCGAGAAATTCGGTCACGGCGGCTGGGTCACGGTCGTCATTACGACCGCGTTCGTCCTTCTGTGCCTGCGCGTGCATCGCCATTACGATTCGATCCGTGCAGGTGTTCGCCAACTCGACGAAATCCTCAGCACGATTCCGACGCACGGCACACCGAATCACGATCCGTTGAACCCCAATGCACCGACGGCCGTGATTCTCGTCAATGGCTTTAACGGCCTTGGCGTACACACGCTCTTATCGACGTTGCGATTCTTCCCCGGCCTCTACAAACAATTCATCTTCGTCTCGATCGCCGTCGTCGACTCCGGCCATTTCAAAGGCCGTGAAGAAATCGAAGCCTTACAGCGCGACACCGATGCAAGCATCGATCAATATGTTGACCTCACCCGCCGCCTCGGCTTCGCCGCCATGGGCGTGACCGACGTCGGCATCGAAGTCGTGTCCGAAGCGACAGACGTCTGCGAACGCCTCGCCCGCGAATACCCCAAAGCGACCATCATCAGCGGCAAACTCGTCTTCCGCCAGGAACGCCTCTTCAATCGCCTCCTCCACAACGAAACCCCGACGCTGATTCAACGCCGCCTGCAGTGGTTAGGCGTACCGATGGTGGTGTTGCCGGTGCGGGCGCAGGTTTGAGGATATCGACAAACTCAATATCCAACGACCAGACACTTACTGTGTTTCCAGAAGCGGCTCGGATCCGTAATCACCAGAACCGACTCTCCCCGCCCATCGGGTTTCGTGTACCAACTGTCTGCAGGATGCTCGCTATACACGCGAACCCTTTCGATCGGCGCAGGGATGGTGAAGTGCGGGTCGGCTACGCCATACAGATTCGTCGGTTCGCAGCCGCAAGCCGAACATCGCGCCGTGTAGTCACGCGAAAATCTCGGCTTCTTGAGCACGCCCATGCGCAAAAGTGCGGCGCGGGGCGCGATGACACGTGAGCCCGTCAACAACTCTTGCGCGGCAATCGCCTCTGCTGCTTTGGCTTTCGCAGCGTCATCCTCGGCCTTCTGTCTTGCATCATCTGCGTCCTGCGCGCGCTGCGTAAGACCGTCGATCTGCTCCTGAGCCTCGACGAGACGCGTCTGATACTTTTGCACATCCGCGCGAAGCCGGGCATTTTCATCCGCCACAAGACTCAACGTTTGACTGAGCGCGTTCAGCCTCCCGCTGTAAAGCTCTTTTGAAACGGCATCGGCGTGCGCCAACCGCTCCTCCGCGTTTGCGAGTTTCTCCTTCGCGTCTGCCGCTTCATCCGCAAGTTGCTGCTGAATCCTTTCGAGTTGCGCCACCATCTCCTTCAGCCCTTCACGTTCGGACGTGAGTGCGAGTCTGCCGTCAATCTGATCGTTCAGAACGTTCGCGATCGGCAATTGCGCACCCAAATGCTCCAGAGCTTTCTCGATCTCGAGGACCGTATCCGCGAACGTGCTCTTGGCCTGGCTCAGTTCATTGATTTGCGCCGTCTGTGCCTCGATCTTCTTCTGCTGGGCC
>JBQCJC010000410.1:0-7143 GCA_051953135.1 Thermoanaerobaculia bacterium
TCTTCGTTGAAGGTCGCGTTCAACGAGCTGCACATTCTCGCGACGACGCAGGCGATCTGCGACTATCGCCGCGAGCAGAAGATCGACGGTCCGCTCTTCCTCGGCATCGACACGCATGCGCTCTCCGAGCCCGCGTTCATCTCCGCGATGGAAGTGCTCGCGGCGAACGGCGTCGAGGTGCGCATCGATGCGAATCGCGGCTACACGCCGACGCCCGTCATCTCGCACGCGATCCTCACGTACAACCGCGGACGCAAAGAGCATCTCGCCGACGGCATCGTCGTCACGCCGTCGCATAACCCACCCGAGGATGGCGGCTTCAAATACAACCCGCCGCATGGAGGACCGTCCGGCACCGACGCAACGAAAGCGATCGAGAACGCGGCCAATGCATTGATGGCCGAGCCATCGAGAATCAAACGCGTCACCTTCGCGAAAGCGATGAAAGCAGAGACGACGCACGGCCACGACTTCGTCACCGCGTACGTGAGCGATCTCGCATCCGTTGTCGATCTCGACGCCGTGCGCGAATCGAAGTTGAAGATCGGCGTTGATCCGTTAGGCGGCGCGGGCGTTGCGTACTGGAGCGTGATTCGTGAACGCTACGATCTCGATCTCACGATCGTGAACGAATCCGTCGATCCCACGTTCCGCTTCATGACGCTCGACTGGGACGGCAAGATCCGCATGGATTGCTCGTCGCCATTCGCGATGGCCAGTCTCATCGCGCTGCGCGATCGCTTCGACGTCGCGTTCGGCAATGACACGGACAACGATCGCCACGGCATCGTCACGCGCAGCGCGGGCCTGCTGAATCCGAATCACTATCTCGCCGTGGCGATCTCGTATCTCTTCACGAATCGTCCGCATTGGCGCGATGACGCGGCGATCGGCAAAACGGTCGTGAGCAGTTCGCTCATCGATCGCGTCGCCGCATCCCTCGGACGCAAGCTCTACGAAGTGCCGGTCGGATTCAAATGGTTCGTCGACGGGCTGCTCGACGGCAGTCTCGGTTTCGGCGGCGAAGAAAGCGCGGGCGCGTCGTTTCTGCGTCGCGACGGATCGGTGTGGACGACCGACAAAGACGGCATCATCCTCGGCCTGCTCGCCGCGGAGATGACAGCGAAGAAAGGTCGCGATCCCGGTGAGCTGTACCGCGAGCTCGCGGAGAAGCATGGCGCGCCGTTTTATGCGCGCACCGATGCCGCTGCCACGCCCGAACAGAAAGCACTCCTCGGCAAGCTCTCACCTTCACAGATCAAAGCGAAGGAGCTCGCGGGAGATGCGATCGCGGCGATTCTCACGAATGCACCCGGCGATGGAAATTCAATCGGCGGATTGAAAGTCGCGACGCGCAATGGCTGGTTCGCCGCGCGCCCGAGCGGCACGGAGAACATCTACAAGATCTACGCGGAGAGCTTTGTGAGCGAGGAACACCTGAAGCGGATTCAGGACGAAGCGCAGGAGGTAGTGAAAGCGGCAATTACGTAAGATTACGTATTCATGGGGTAGGGATTTCCGTCTCTCTGGCACTCCTTCTGTGGAAGCTTCCACCACAATCCGGATTCCTGCCGCGGCGCCACCTTGAGAGAGAAAGGACACGCCCATGAAGAAATCTTTGTTCGTAATCGCCGTCCTGCTTCTGGTCAGCACCAGCGCATTCGCTCAAGCCAGCTCATTCCAGGGCACCTGCTCGAATTACACCGTTCAGTACTCCGGCTCGAGCGCGGTTTTACAGGCCACGTGTCTGACCGCGGCCGGCGCCGGTCATGCGACGTCGCTGACGTTGCAGGGCATCGGCAACAGCAACGGCAGCCTTGTGAAGATATCCGGCGCAGCGACATTCCAGCAAAGCTGCGGCTCGATCGTCGTGAGCGGCAACGCCTCGGGTGCGACGCTGTCTGCACTCTGCAGAACGGGTGGCGGCGGACTCAACGCGACGAGCATCGCGCTCACCGGAATCAAGAACAACAACGGCAATCTCTCTTACTGATCCTCGTGAATACGTCCCTCCTCGCGCATGGTCGTGAGGAGGGACGTTGGATAAAAAGTGATACAGCAGACGGTTTGGTATCGTGCGTTGATGCGTTTTCGCTCCTCAGCGGGTATCGGCTTATTGATGCTTACGAGTCTCGCGGCCGGCTGTGTGACCAGGCCTGCGGAACTGGAACGGATCATCGATGTTCATACGCATCCGGAGTTTTCTCCGAAGGCGTCGATGGCGGAGTTTGACGCCCAGCGTGCAAAAGCCGGAGTCACGATGGCCGTCGGCATCCTGCATTCCGACGAGGGGAAACTTCCCGAACCGCGTGCGTCCAGGGCGATTTTCTGCGCAGGTGTCGATGCATCGCCGAACCTGACAACACTCGAAGAGGGCTTACAGAACGGTACCTACCGTTGTGTAAAGATTTACCTGGGATACGTCCACAAATATGCGTCCGACGATGTTTATCAGCCGGTTTATGCATTAGCGGAGAAATACGACGTACCGGTCATTTTCCATACCGGCGACACATCCTCGGTATCCGCAAAATTGAAGTTCTCCGATCCCCTGACCATTGACGAAGTCGCGGTGGATCATCCCAAGGTTCGATTCGTCATCGCACACTGCGGAAATCCGTGGATCGAATCGGCCGCAGAGGTCGCGTATAAGAACCCGAACGTCTATTTAGACGGCTCTGCGTTCCTCATCGGCGACATGACGAAGCTGTCACGCGATCAGGTACAACGCTATGTGATCGAGCCACTCAACTGGATCTTTGGCTATGTGGAGGACCCGAATAAACTCATGTTCGGTACGGACTGGCCGCTAGTCAACATACCGTCCTATGTAGACGCGTTCAAGAAAGCGATTCCTCGAAAATACTGGAAGAAGGTCTTTCACGATAATGCCGTGAAGGTCTTCAAGATTGACGAACGAGAGTGATCTAAGAAGCACTGCCCGCTCTACGTCGCTCAGTCAGCAGAATCGCGAAGATCATCGCGCCTCCGATCGCTACAGAAGACCCGATTCTTCCTAATGCGAGGCCGCCGATGTTTCGCGGTTTCGTCAATAAATCGCCGACCGTCGCACCGAGCGGTCGCGTCAGGACGTAAGCCGACCAAAACAGAATGCTTCGGGGAAGCTTTGTAAACAGATACGCGATTGCAATGAGGATCAACAGCGCCCCGAATACAGCGGCGCCACGTTCAAAGCCTAACCCGGCATCATCCGCAACGTAATCTCCGAGCGCTGTTCCGAGGGTATTGGAGATGAGGATGGTTACCCAATAAAACACCTCGTCCCGCCGTGTTTGAATATTCTCAAATTCAATGCGACCCGCGGTCCAGCGCCACGCTAACAATACGAGGCCGACCGACACGGACAGAATCGCGGAGGACCACATATAGCCGAACCCGAGCGTACGATCGAAGAAGTCCGACGTCGTAGTGCCCAGTGTCGTAGTCGCGACGACGACAGCCCAGTAAATGGCCGGGTGAAATCGCTTCGCCATCACCTGAGCCGTCAGTGTGACGGCGAAAAATCCGAGAAAGATCAGTGTGCTGATGGCGTAGCCAAGCTGAAACGTCATCGACAGCGCATCACCGCCGGTTTCGCCGAGGGTCGTTGCCAGTATTTTGATGATCCAGAATGCGAGCGTAACCGCCGGAACTTTGCTGGCAGAATTCACGTACGCTGGATTTTCCGTGCGGCTGATTTCATTCATCTTGAAACTCCAATCAATGATGCACGTGCCGCGCTAACGTGTCCGCGGAGGGACGTTTGGATAAACGGTGACGGCGATCGTGGCGTTCACTTCCACAATCGCCGCGATTGTCGCTGCGTCTAACGCGAGAGTGTGTGCATCCGCGGATGCAGGAGCATTGCAGCCGATGTCGAAGCGCCGCTCGGAAGCGTTGTCCCATGATGTTCGTGCGCTTTCCGGCAACGCTTTGATTCGATCAACGAGTTCACGAATCATCGGATCCGGCTTTTGCTGCCAGCCACTTCCAGCCAACTCGACGGCCGCGAAGTAAGGGCTTCCCTGCTTGCCGAGAAAGAGCACATCGACCGAATCTCCGAGCGCAGCGATCAAAGGATTCAACGGTCTGCGCGAATAAACTTCGAGATCGACGTTCAGGAAAACGCGGCTGATCTTCGGCATTGGACTACGCGCTTCAATTCACGTTCCCTAACCCATGCCGGCGGCCGCAGATCCGGCACAGCGTGGGCGGTTCGGCGTTGCTCACGCTGTGGCGAATCGGCGCGGCCGTTTGCAAATACGCGAAGACGGCTCTCAGATCGTCGTCCGTGAGATTGCGAAAGTAGATCCACGGCATGGCCGAGCTCAAACGTCGCACGCCGCCGACCTTCCCCGTTCGGATCGTTTGAATAAACAACTCCTGCGTGTAGTAAGGAATCCCGGATGGATCGTGCGTCAGGTTCGCGGACGTCACGATGCGTTCGCCCGGCGCGAGTTGCGGATCGAACTCACCGCCGCGATCCGGAGAAACTTCATAGCCGTAGCCTTTGCGCGTTTCGATGAATCGCCGGCCACCGGCAAACTTCATTCGCCGATTCGGCGCACCCGTGAGATCGCTCGGAGTATGGCAACCGACACATTCCGCGATGTGGGCGAGATACGCGCCGCGACGCTGAGGCGAGTTCAAACTGCTCGGAATCGCCGGCGCGGCGAACGGCTCGACATTCTCTCCCCACGCCGTTTGCGGCGCACTACGAGGCAGCTTCTTGACGATCGGCTTCAACGACCGAAGATACGCGACGATCGCAAAAACATCTTCGTCGGAAAGAACGCTGTAGTACGCCGCGGGATGATCGGAGCGAAGGCGTTGACCATTACGGCCAATGCCTTCGCGGATGGCGCGAGCAATTTCTCCATCGGTCCACGATCCGAGCCCCGTCTCGCGATCCGGCGTGAGATTCGGAGCGACGACAGGCGTTTGCTCATCGAGAACGTCGCCCGCGCCAAGAAGCTCCGGCTTCGGCGAGGAAGGATCCTCGTTGTTCTGCGGCGAATGACACCAGAAGCAGCGGCCGACGCTGTTCGCGAGATACGCGCCACGAGCGACAGGCACTTCGCGCGGCTCATGTCGCTCAGCGACCTTCGACCGCTGACATCCCGCGATGATGAGACACGCCGTCAGAAAGACCGTCGTCGTCGTGCGCCTAACTCGTAAACACATTGACCAGCTTCTCCCCTTCTTCCTGAACCGCAGCCATGGTCTTCTTCGTGAGTTTCACGAACGGTTCGAGCGCGAGCTTCTTCTTTTCGATCGACCACGTACCGGCCACGAAGCCGTCGACGAGGAACGTGGCGAGGATGCGCAGGTTCTTCGTGGCCACGCGCGGACGGTGCTCGTCGCTGATGATGCGCGTGCGATCGGCGTGCGCGAGCAGCGTGCTGTCGAACTCGGGAAGGAATCGCACCGGCGCGTCACTCTCTTCGTCGGGACGCGGCGCATCGGGGAGATCGAAGAGCTCGCGCTTCTTGTCGCCGAACGTGATGAGCTTCGGACGCAGCGCATCGAAGACCGGCTTCGCGCCTTTGAGTCCGGACCACGTTTGAAAATCAGCAACCGTCCCTGGCCCGAACGCGGCGAGATAACGCAGCGCAAGATCGTGCACATGCGTGTCGGTAGACGTCGATTGTCCGAGGAGAAACTCGGGGAGACCGAATTGCGAGTTGGGAGGAAAGCCGTACGGCGAATCGTCCGGCACCATCACCAGCGGCAGATGCATGCGCACCGCATAGCCGAGATGACGATCATTGGCGTCGGGGAACTGCGTGACGAGATATTGGCGAATTTCCTCGAAAATCGCCGATTTTTTGCCGAGAAACCTGCGCGCCGATTTCGTACACGCATCGATCTCGACTCCGCCCTTCGTGATGCTCGCACCCGCGGCTGACAACACCGGCTGCATCAACGGACGCCATGCGAGGAAATCGCGACGCGACCCGAGATGCAGCGTCGCACGCATCAACGTGCCGCGCACGAGGTCGTAGCGTTTCAGCGAATCGCGATACGCATCGAGCGAGAAGGTTTCTAGACGCGACCACAATCCGATCGCGGGCGGCTTCGGCACCTGCGCCTGCAATCCGCCGATGCGCTCGACGGCATCGACGAGTTTCAGTTTGTGTCGTTGCAGGAGAAGCTGTCGCGCGAGCGTGGCGCGATTGAGTGCACGCGTGCTGATCACGCGACGAGATTAGCCGAACAGGCCGTGCTGGTAATCGTAAATTGCCTGTCGGATCTCATCCTGCGTGTTCATCACGAACGGTCCGTACGCGACGACCGGCTCGCCGATCGGATCGGCGTGACCGAACAACACCAGCGCGTCCGTGAGCGCTTCGATTTCGATCGTGTCGCCGTCGTCATTGAATTCGACGAGCTCCATCGCCTTCCCGACATTCAGCGCGCCGCGCACGATGTAGAAGAACACGCTGCGACCACGCGGCGCATCGAGTGTGATGCGCGCACCAGCCTTCAACTCGATCGTCGACATCACCACGCCGGTGAGTGATTCGATCGCACCACCATCGCCGGAGATGACGTGCATCGTCGCGCCATCAGAGAGTTCGCGCGCCGGGATTTCGTCAACTTGTTTACCGATGTAGCGCGGCGTCGTCATCTTCAATCGCGACGGAAGATTGATCCACAACTGCAGAATCTCGAGCGGCCCGCCATCGCGCAGAAATTCTTCCGGTGAAAGCTCGGAGTGTTCGAGTCCGCGTCCCGCGGTCATCCATTGCACGCCGCCCGCGTGAATCACGCTTTCGTGTCCGCCGGTGTCTTTGTGCGTGAGCGAGCCTTCGACGATGAACGTCACGGTCTCGAAGCCGCGATGCGGATGCGGTCCGAACGGCAGGCCGCGATTGTTGCGCGGATAAACCTGCGGGCCGTGGTGATTGAGAAAAAGAAAGGGATCGAGTTGATCGAGGCGCGCATTCGGCAGCGGGCGCTGCGTGCGGAGATCGCCGAGGTCTTCGCGAGTGGCAGGATGAGTGGTGCGAACGGAACGCATAACGTGGAGGGGGGGGGGCGGGGCCCCCCCCCCCGAGTTTAAACCAAAAAGCGGGGGGGGAGCCCCCCCCGCCCCCAGAACCCCCACAGCCCCATAAAACCGCCCCGCCCCCTGGGCGG
>JBQCJC010000411.1:0-7410 GCA_051953135.1 Thermoanaerobaculia bacterium
GCTCTTCCGATCTACGCTGGTTGCAGTTGCCGGACCGTGGACGGTGGACGACGGGGGGGTGGTTTAAGAAGTGGAGCGGGGCGCCGGAGCGCGGGCATCCCTGCCGCCGGAGCGCGGGCATCCTGCCCGCACGCGACTGGAAGTCCGCGGTCCGGCGCGCTGGGAAGCACGCGCTCCGTTTCGTGCTGCCTACTCCGCCGTGTCGGCCGAAGGTCCGTAAATCGACGGCACCTTTCCGCCGGTCGGACGGATGTACGTGCTGAGCTGCCCGCGGTGATGAATCATGTCGAAGAGAAATCCCCACAACATGTTCTGTAACTTCGTCGTCCACGCGGCCTGACCGCCGACGATGAACTTCGCATCTTCATCCCACTTCGCGTTTTCTTTCGTCTTCAGTGTTTCGCGCATGTCATTCGTCGCGCGATCCCACGCCGCGAGAATGGCGTCGAGCGACTCGGGACGTCCGTTCGTGTCGTAAACCGTCTCGTTCGATTTCAGGATGTCGGCCATGCCGCGCTGCTCGATCGCGAGCTGCCACGCGAGATCGCCCGCGGACATCGAGCGCTCGTGCGGCTTGTAATCGAGCTTGTCCGCGCCTAACGCGGCGATGACCGCGCGAAACGCGCGCTGTTCGGCTTCCCAGGTGCTGGCAAAGAAATCATGATTCTCGGACATCGCTAACCTCCTCAATACTCCGCGAATGCGTCATCGCGATAACAGTACAACCACCGTTCGCCAGGCTCCGCCGACGCTACGACCGGATGCTTCGTGGCGTGTGCGTGTTTCGTGGTGTGTCGATTGGGCGAGCTGTCGCAGCAAAGCGTGACGCCACATTCCTGACACGTGCGCAGATGCACCCAGCGCGAGCCGGTCTTCACGCATTCTTCGCATTCGCGCTTCTTCGCATGCTTGATCGAATCGATCGCGCTGATGTGCTGGCAGGGACCTTCGGGCATCGTTCCTCCTCACTCGCCGGAGCGAGTGGGAAAGCATAGCCGCTCTATTCGAAACCTGCGCGGCGTGTTGTTCTCGCGCACGACATCGCCCTGCGATCGCGCGCGGTACACTGTCGGGACGCGGAGGTGGCGATATGGCGTTCACGATTTGCATCCCCATCGTGTCTCAGTTCGACATGATGGACGTGGCCAACCCCTACGAGATCTTCTGCTGGATGCGGCCTTACTGGCAGCCGCCCGAGGGCGAGCTTGATGTTTTTCTTGTAGGCCATGAAGCACACGTGCCGGTCACTGCTTTCAATGGCGCCTCGCTGCTGACGCACAAATCGTTCGACGATCTTTGCGATACGCCGGTCAATGTCTTATTCCTCCCGGGCGGTGGCGGGAGTTATCTCGAGAACATCTCGAAGGATGACAAATTAAAGGAATTCGTCGCCTCAAAAGCGAAGGACGCACAATGGGTGGCGTCCGTCTGTACAGGCGCGTTTGTGCTCGCTAACGCACAATTGCTCAATGGCCAGCAAGCGACGACGCATTGGCTTTATCTCGCACAATTACAGCAGCAATATCCTCAGATCGCGGTTGTCAATGGGTTCCCGCGGTATGTGAGCAGCGATAAATTCACCACTGGCGGCGGGATCTCGTCGGGAATCGACGAGGCGCTGCACCTGGTCGGGCAGATCGCCGGCGACCAGGTGGCGCAAAACATTCAATTATCGATTCAGTATCGGCCACGACCGCCTTACGACGACGGCGATCCCTCAGTGGCCGATTACAAAACGTGGAAAGAGGTTTCGACCGCTTTGTCGTAATTACCGCAATTCCGCGAGCCAGCTCTTCGCGAATGCGCGAGCCTTTTCGGTCGGCTCTTTGCCCGCGCGATACGCGAGTTTCCAATCCGAGCCTTTGCTCTCGTACGTTTCATTGACGAAGCGCTGCTTGCCCCATTTCGCGGCCGTCTTGGCGCCATAATCGACGCCGTCCGTCGCGTCGAGGAATTCCTGCAGTCGCTGTTTCACAAACGCTTTCGGATCGTTGGGATAATTTTGTTCCCACTGCGCAAGGTCCTGCTGATACTGCTCCTGCTCGCCCTTACGCTCCATCTCGAGACCCTGACGCTCCATCTTGCGAAATTCGGGCGTGTCCATTTGCTTCATCGCCTGCACCGCGGCTTTGTAGCCGTCTTCCGCGGCCTTACGATATTCCGCGGGAGTTTCCGCAACATTTCTCTTCGCGTCGTCTAACTCGGCCTGTCGCTGCTCGCGACGTTCTTTCAATTCGTCGTCAATGGACGGCCGCTCCTCGAGCTTCGGCTTCGCCTCTTCGCGTAATGCTGCATACTCCGTCGCAAACGCGGGCGAATTCACATATGCCTTCGTCGCAATGAGAACGTTCTCCACAAGCGCCGCCCGCACTTCCGGCGAGGCCTTGCGAAACGTGTCGCGCACGCGCGAGGTACTGAAACTCCCATACGCAAACGCCGAGGCAATTTCCTTCCCCACCTCCGACTTCGCGATCCGCAACTCCTGCCACACATCCCCCGCCCCGATTGCACTGAACCCCACAACCGACAGCAGAAGCACCCCCACACCAATCCGTTTCATTCCAACCCTTTCCGGACCCATTTACGCCGCACCCGCGGCTCGTAGTGGCCGCGCATGATAGGGGCGGTGTGGGGCGGGCGGGCGTGAGGTGGGTCACGCGGGAGAAAGGAGCTAAGCTGCGCGCGAAGCGCGTCAGCTTCAGCGCACGTTAAAAACGAAAAAGCCGCGGTTTCCCGCGGCTTTGTTTTAACGCTGTACTGGTAATTACGAGCAGCCGCTCGTGCTGCCGCAGTTCAGGCACTTGTAGCAGGCGCCGTTGCGGACCATGATCTCGCCGCAATCGCTGCAGCTTGGGGCGTCCTGTTGATAGAGGAACGTACCGTGCTTGGCGCCGGGGTTGACACCGTCCGCATTTTTGGCGGGCATGACGAAGCCCATTACCTTTGGTGCTTCCACCGTGGCAGGTGCAGCCGTCGTGACGCGATCGATGAATGCGAGGTCGCTCGCCGTCGGGGTCGTCACGTTGGATGGCGCTTTGGGTACTGAAGGCGCGACGTCCAGATCGTCGCGGAGAATCACACCCGCGTGTTCCTGTGCATCGCGGCTGAGGAACTTGATCGCCAGCCACTTGAAGATGTAATCCATGATGGATTTCGCCATCGGGATTTCGGGATTCTTCGTGAAGCCGCTCGGCTCGAAGCGGGTGTGGGTGAACTTATCCACAAGGAGCTGCAGAGGCACACCGTGCTGCAGTGCCAGCGACGTCATTGTCGCGAAGCTGTCCATGAGACCCGAGATCGTCGAGCCTTCCTTCGCCATCGTGATGAAGATTTCGCCGGGCGCGCCGTCTTCGTATTTACCGACCGTGATGTAGCCTTCGTGGCCGCCGATCGAGAATTTGTGCGTAATGGACTCGCGCTCGTCCGGGAGCTTGCGGCGCACGGCGGCGGGGCCGATGCCGAGCTGCTCGAGGGCCTGCTTTTCCTTACCGGTCGACAGAGGCTGCGAGCGTTTGCATCCATCGCGATAAACCGCAACCGCCTTAAGGCCGAGCTTCCAAGCCTCGTAATACGCCTGCTCGATCTCATCGATCGTCGCGCTGTTCGGCATATTGATGGTCTTGGAGATCGCACCGCTGATGAACGGCTGCACGGCGCCCATCATCTTGAGGTGACCCATGTAATGAATCGAGCGCGTGCCATTGGCCGGCTTGAATGCACAGTCGAACACCGGATAGTGCTGCTCGATCAGGTGCGGCGCGCCTTCACTGGTGTCGTTCTCGTTGATGTACTCGACGATTTCCTTGACCTGCTTGGCGTCATAGCCAAGACGCTTGAGCGCGGTCGGAACCGTGTTGTTGACGATCTTGAGCATGCCGCCGCCGACGAGTTTCTTGTATTTCACAAGAGCGATGTCCGGCTCGATGCCCGTGGTGTCGCAATCCATCATGAACGCGATCGTGCCGGTCGGCGCGAGCACGGAAATCTGGCCATTGCGATAGCCGTGCTGCTGGCCTAACGCATACGCCTCGTCCCACACCTTGCACGCCGCATCGGCGAGATCCGCGGGCAGCGAGCGCACGTCAATGCGATACGCGCTGCGGCGATGCTTATCGATCACGCGCAGGAACGGCTCTTCATTGACGCTGTAGCCGGCGAACGGTCCAAGCTTCGACGCAATTCGCGAGGACTGCGCATAAGACTCGCCCGAAAGAATCGACGTAATCGCGGCGGCGTACTGACGGCCGTCTTCGGAGTCATAAGGAACGCCGCGCGCCATGAGCAGCGCGCCGAGGTTCGCGTAGCCGATGCCCAGGGGACGGAAATCGTGGGAATTGCGCTCAATGGCCGGCGTCGGATACGACGCGTAATCGACGACGATTTCCTGCGCCGTAATGACAATGCGCAGCGCCGCGCGATACGACTCGACATCGAATCCCTTCGCGTCACTGTAGAACTTCATGAGGTTCAGCGACGCGAGGTTGCACGCGGAATCATCGAGGAACATGTACTCCGAGCACGGATTGGACGCATTGATGCGCGCCGTGTTCGGGCACGGATGCCACTCATTGACCGTCGTGTCGAACTGCAGGCCCGGATCGCCGCAAACCCACGCGCTCTCGGCCATCTTGTGCATGAGATCGCGCGCTTTGTACGTGTCCATGACCTTCGTCTTATCGGTCACGGCGCGCGTCGACCAGTCCGCATCGCGCTCATACGCGCGCATGAACTCATCGGTCACGCGCACAGAGTGATTGGCGTTCTGGAACTGCACGGAGTCATACGCACCGCCCGGCGCATTGAACGCGCCGTCATAGCCGGCTTCAATCAGCGCCCACGCCTTACGCTCTTCTTTTTCTTTCGATTCGATGAAATCGAGGACATCCGGATGGTCCGCATTGAGGATGACCATCTTCGCTGCGCGGCGCGTTTTGCCGCCGCTCTTTATGACACCGGCGAAGGAGTCATAGCCCTTCATGAAGGAAACAGGACCCGAAGCGGTGCCGCCGCCGGCGAGAAGCTCGCGCGAGGAGCGAATGTTGGAGAGATTGGAGCCAGTGCCCGAGCCGTATTTGAAGAGCATGCCTTCGGTCTTGGCCAGCGACAGAATCGAATCCATCGTGTCCTTGACCGAATTGATGAAACACGCGGAGCACTGCGGCTTCTCTTCAATGCCGACGTTGAACCATACCGGGGAGTTGAACGACGCCATCTGGTACAGCAGGATGTGAGTGAGCTCGTCGCGGAACGTATCGCCATCCGCCTCGGTCGCGAAGTAGCCGCCTTCGCGGCCCCACTGCGTGATCGTGCGGACGACGCGGCCGATGAGCTGACGCACGGACGTCTCGCGATCGGGCGTGCCGATGTGTCCGCGGAAGTATTTCGACACGACGACGTTCGTGGCCATCTGCGACCAGAACTTCGGCATCTCGACATCCTTCTGTTCGAACACGACCCCGCCGCTCTCGTTCGAGATGCCGGCATTGCGCAGTTCCCACTCGCAGGTGTCGTACACGTCGACGCCTGCCTTGGTGAACCAGCGCTGCATTTCCACCCCGCCGGTCTTCGTCTCCTTCTTTGCCGCTTTGCGGGGCTGCGCCGTACGCGAGCGAACGGTCACATCGATGGCTGTCATGGCTCTACTCTCCCTTTCAACACACAGAACGTTTAACGAAAAAAAAAGAGCAGAGGAGGGCAGTTCGACCTGCGTGGAAGGAAACCGAGTAGCGGAGCTCTGTGGACCTGTTCAGAGCTTCGCCGAGGCCTCGGTGTCCCTCGACCGAACTTCCATCCCCTACCTCCCCCGACACTGCCTTCGCACCAAAATTGGTGGGTACGACGGCGCAACAATCACAAGGTCAACGAATCAATTACGAATCAACGAAACGACGCACGAATGGAGCGAGGATGCTGGATCTGCGGCACCGACGACCTGACCTTTACCGTCACCTGATAATCGCGAATTTGCAGCGAAACCGAGCGGACGGGGGCATGGTTCACAGGACGAGTCGACTGCTTCAAATCCTTCATAAGCCTCCCTCACATCAGCACCTTGTTTTGATGTGCGACAACGTACGCCTGCCTCCCCGGCGTGTCAAGCAGCAGACCACAAGATCTTGTGGTCACCCTCCAGTCAAACACAACATAAAGCGCAAGTATTCTTCTATCAATGAGTTAGCCGACATGCACCAAACGTGGTGCAGAGTGCTTTTCCGCCAGGCTTCCGCCGAAGATCCGCCGCTTCTCGACAGGATTTCCACAGGGTTATTCACAGGTCCTGTTTTCGCGATTCCTCAGAAAATCCGCGCGTTTCTCGCAGCTTTTGCGCATGTTTTTCGTGCGCATTATCAACACGGATCGGGAGTTCTTTTTTCAACAGCTTTTTCGTATGAATTCCGCGCGAAAAGAAGCGGACGCAGCCACGATAAAAAAGGGCGAAAGGAAGGCGGTATCCGAAATCTGTGGAAAACGAGTTTTCCGCGATTCAGGACCCCAAGGAATGGTGGTCCGAGAGGCAACTGCACACAATTTGTGGCACGTGGAACATCCTCAATAACCGTCGCTTGCGCCCGCGCCGCCGAATCGGCCGTCTCCGGACGGCCTCGCTTCGCCCGGCGCGCTCAAATCGATCGATCTTGTCGCATGCGCGGCCGCGAGGGTTCCCGCGGACTCCAAAACATCGTCGATCGCGGTGAGGTTCGACGGCGTGACGACGATTCCGTTCGTGCGATCGCGCAGCACCCGAGTGATCACGAACGCTCCGCCTAACAGCAGCACACCGGCAAGCGCGAGCTTCGCCTCGAGCGGGGTCGTGAGGAGCCGGCCGAAATCGGCGCATGCGATCACCAGCGCGATCGCGCCGCTGACGAGCAGCGCGTGATGACGCTTCACGATTGCGAGAACGAGCATCAGCAGCGCGAAGAGCGCGTAGATACTGATCGTCGTGGAAACCCATTGTTCATCCGCGGCGAATCGTCCGAATACCGGCAGCAGGACGACGATCGCGATGAAGAGCCATTCGTTCGATGGCCGCTTCCATTCGCGCAGCAACAACAGGCCGGCGATGAGCGCGATGGCGATCGCACTGATGACGCCGAGGTCCGATTTCTGTTCCGCGTACGCGGCAACAAACATCGCTGCGACCGCGCCGAACAACGGATTGCGCACGCGACGTCCTGCAATCGCCGCGGCAGCTCCTAGAACGAGCATCGCTTCGGGCGCACCCGAGCTCGGAAGCTCGGTGATGAGCGCAAACAATCCGCCGAGCCACAACGCGGATTCGACGCCGGTGCCGAACCAGCGCCGGCGAATCATTACCTCGCCGAGACCAACCGCGAGCACGCCGGTGATGTAGCCGGCCGCGTGGCTTTCGATCAAATCGAAAAATCCGTACGTCGCCGCGATGCCGAT
>JBQCJC010000412.1:0-8556 GCA_051953135.1 Thermoanaerobaculia bacterium
AGCGCCGGCTATTCGCCGGCGCTTTCTGTTTTCATCTCCCACTTCGGTCGCTCGCGCCAGCGATCGTGCATCCACACCCACTGCGCGGGGACACGGCGAATCTGCGCTTCGATGTCGCGCGTGATGCGCGCGGTCAGCGCGATCGGATCATCGCCGCGTTGCAACTCGATCGGCTCGCCGAAGTGCACGTGATGACGTCCGTCGCTCAGTCGCTCGATCGTCGCCACGACCGCAACCGCCTCCGTGCGAATCGCGATGCGCGCGGGACCGATCGGCGTCAACGCGGGCTGGTCGAAGAACGGGACCTTCACACTCTCGGTGCGAATGTTCTGATCGATCACGAACGCGAGCATGCCTCCGCGGCGAATCGATTGAATGAGATCGCGCGCGGAATTGCTCGAGCCTCGATCGATCGTGCGCACGCCGCCTTTCGCGCGCAGCTCGGTGATGTAGCGATTCATCTCCGGCGAATCGCGCTCGCGTTGCAGCACGCTCACCGGCCGTCCGCACATCCCCGTGGTGTACGAAAGCCATTCCCAGTTGCCGCAATGCGCGGTGAACGTCACCACGCCGCGACCCGAATCGATGATCTCCATGATGCGATCGAGACCTTCGACGATCGTCAGCTTCGCGCGCAGCTCCTGCGTGAGATTCGGCATCCACGCGAGCTCGAAGACGCTCATGCCGAGGTGGCGGAACATGTCGCGAATCGTCTGGCGCTTCTGCGAATCGGACCACGATGGAAACGCGATCGACAAATTTGCGATCGCCTTGCGACGCTCGCGTCGTGCGACGTGGTACGCGAGATCGCCGAGACGGCGGCCGAGGAATTGGCCGAGGCGGAGAGGGATGCGGCGCCCGATCGCGCTGATGATCACGAGCACGCGATACAGCGCGCGCTCTCTAAATGCTCGCAGCTTCGGGCTTGCCACTGGAGAACTCCCGGATGATCGCGTCCCACTCGCCGCGCTCGCGCAGCAGACGCTCGACGATCTCACGAAATACGCCGCGGCCGCCCGCGGTCTCGAGCTTCCAAGTCGCGGCCTCACGCACTTCGTGCGCGGCATCGAGCGGCGCGGCGGAGATCGCGACGCGCGTCATCGGCGCGAGATCGGGAAGATCATCGCCGGCGTACAAAATCTGATCGAACGAAACACCGAGCGTTTGCGCGAGTTGCTCGGCTGCAATCAATTTGTTCGCCGCGCCCTGATGCAACTCGGTGATGCCGAGCTCGCGCGCGCGACGCTCGAGCGCTTCCGAGCGACGACTCGTCAGCAGCGCGACGATGATCCCGGCCTTTTGCGCGAGCTTCGCCGCGAGACCGTCGCGAACATTGAACTCCTTGATCTCTCTGCGATCGCCGGCGTAAATGATGCGGCCATCCGTCCAGACGCCGTCGACGTCCGAGATGATCAGCTTGATCTCATTCGCGTTCCGCATTTGCGGCGCGCATCGTATCAAGTCAGCACGCGCTGCACGGTCCAAATCACGCCCATCGCTGCAATCGCGAGTGATGCCGGAACGACCACTCGCGGACGAAACCACGCGCGCTGTTTCGTCCAGCTCACGACGACCGTGTAGATCGCGACGATCACCGCGAGTTGTCCGAGCTCGACGCCGATGTTGAAGCTGATCAACGCATACGCGGCTTGCGCGCGCGGCAGTCCGAGTTCCTGCAGCACGCCCGCGAATCCCATTCCGTGCAGCAAGCCGAATGCGAAGACGATCGCAACGCGCCACGGTCGCAATTGCGTGGTCGTCAGATTCTCGATCGCGACGTATGCGATCGAGAGCGCGATCATCGGCTCGACGATGCGCGGCGAAATCGCCAGCACGCCGTACATCATCAGCGCGAGCGTGATCGTGTGCGCGATCGTGAACGACGTGACTTGCGTGAGCACCGGTTTGATGCGCGGCGTCAGGAGAAACATGCCGATGACGAAGAGAATGTGATCGAGTCCGAGCGGAACGATGTGCGTGAAGCCGAGGAGCAGGTACTGGCGGAGAACGTCGAGCGTTGTGGGTGCCGCGAGTGATGCCTCGATCGGAAACGGCGCGCTGCGATCTCGGCCTTCGATCCACTGTTGCTGCTCGCCGCGCGGCGTGTGAATCGTCATCGCGTACGTCGCGTAGACGAGATCCCACGACCAGGAAAACGCACCGGCGCGTTGCGGCACCCCACCGCTGTAGCGAATCACGACGTGCAATGGTGTCGAAGGATCGCGTGGCGTTGGGATCGGCAGCACATCGACGCGTGCATCCGATGCGATCGCGCCGAAGTGAATCGACGCCGCATCGCGCAGCGTTGGCGCGTAACGCACCAGCGATGCATGCAACGCGACGGAATCGAGATCGCGTGTGCGTGGCGCGTTCGCGCGCGCTTCGAGTTTATTCAGCAGCGACTGCGGTGCGGTGATCACGTCGATCGTGTACGTGTGATCGCGTTTCAGCTCGACACGCACCTGCGTCGTTCCGATCTCATGTGCGAACGCACTGAGCGTGATCGTGAGCATCGTCGTGATGAGAAAGATCCGCATGCGCATCTCGAACTACGCGCGATCTCGCGTTGCGGATGTGTGCAGGTAGGGAAACGCCCTCGTCATCACTCTCCTCATGCATAGGGGGAGCTTCAATGAGTGATGGCAAGTGGACCCGGCGAGGGTTTCTCGAGGCGGTCGGCCGCGCGGGCGGTGCGGCCGCAGTGTACGAAGTGATGACGGCGATGGGATTGCTGCACGTGCCATCGGCATTCGCAGGACCGCCGCAGATTCCGGCGGGCTACGGCACAGGCAAACGCGTCGTGATTCTCGGCGCCGGCATCGCCGGACTCACGGCCGCATACGAACTGCTCAAAGCGAATTACGAGGTGATCATCCTCGAAGCAAATTCGCGCGCGGGCGGGCGCAGCTACACGGTGCGTCGCGGTGATGTGATCGAAGAGACGACCGGTACGAAGCAGACGTGCATGTTCGATGAAGGTCCAAACATGTATCTGAATGCGGGACCGGGTCGTCTGCCGTATCACCACACCGCGATCCTGCATTACTGCACGGAGCTCGGAGTGCCGCTCGAGGTCTACACGATGATGACGCGCGCGAATTTCTTCGAGACGCAGGCGGCGTGGAAAGGGCAGACGCAGGTGAATCGCCGCGTCGCGAATGACACGCGCGGCTGGATCTCGGAGTTGCTCGCGAAGGCGATCAACAAAGGTTCGCTCGATGAGGATCTGCGTTCGAAGAACGTCGACAAGTGCGGGATGTTGAATCTGCTCGCGGCCTTCGGCGATGTTGATCCCACCGACGACTGGAATTACCTCGGCTCATCGCGCTCGGGTTACGCGATCGAGCCCGGCATCGTCGAATGCGGCACGCTGCTCGAGCCGCTCACGCTCTCCGATCTCGTCTCGTCGCAGTTCTGGAACGATCGCTTCTATCAATGCGAAGAGTACGAGTGGCAGCCGACGCTCTTTCAGCCGGTGAACGGGATGGATCAGATCTGGAAGGCGTTCCTGAAGACGCCGGTGAAGGATGTGATTCGCTACAACACCGAAGTGATCGGCGTGCAGAACATCACCGAGAAGAACGCGGAGCGCGTTCGGGTGACGTTCCGTCCGTCCGGAAGTCAGGGAGATGGCGAATCCATTACGGCGGATTGGTGTATCTCCACCGTTCCGATTCCGATCGTCGCGAAGATGAAGACGAATTTCTCGGAGCGGTATCTCAAAGCGATTCGCTCCGTGCAATTCGCCGACACGTGCAAAGTCGGATGGCAGACGAACAGCCGCTTCTGGGAAACGCGCGATCAGATGTACGGCGGCATCTCGTACATCAAGGACAACATCACGCAGATGTGGTATCCGTCGTGGGATTACTTCGGCAAGAAGGGCGTGCTCACCGGTGCGTACAACTACGACGATGATGCGCGTCTCATGGCGTCGCTGAGTTTGCCCGCGCGGCTGGAACTGGCGATGACGGGGGCGAAGAAGCTGCATCCCGATTTCGCGCGGCACGTGCCGATCGAGCTCGGATTGTCGATCGCGTGGAAGCAGATTCCGTGGCAGCTCGGCGGCTGGGCTGATGACTGGAAGTGCGACACCGAGGAGTACAAACAGTTGCTGAAACGCGAGGGACGATTCTGGGTCGCGGGCGATCAGGTGTCGTATCTTTCGGGCTGGCAGGAAGGTGCGGTGCGATCCGCGCATCATGTGATCAGCGGAATGGCAGGCATCGCGCTCGAAGCGGTGACGCCGCCGGCACCGACGGTTGGCGTCTCGAAGAGGAAAGCGCCGACGGTTCGTCGTCGCACGCGTGGATTGCCTTGATGATCGATACGTTTCTGAAGCACATCGGAAATGGCGAGCTCGATGCCGTGCGCACGATGCTCGCCGCAAATCCAACACTCGTGAATGCCGTGGGCGCTCATCCTTTTTGGGGTGGGCGCCCGCAGCCGTTGCATGTCGCGATCGAAGGCGGACGGCGGCCGATGATCGAGCTGCTGCTCGAGCACGGCGCGGATGTGAGCGGAACGAACGATCAATACGATCACTGGTCGCCGCTGATGCTCGCGATCGATCGCAATCGTCCCGATGTGATCGAGGAGTTGCGAAAACGCGGCGCGAAGATCGGTCTCACCGAAGCGTTGATGCTTGCGGACGATGCGCGTGTCGATGAGTTGTTACGCGATGGCTTGCCGTCGTACGCACCGAATGGCGGATCGATTCTCGCGTTCGCGCGAACGCCGCATGCGATCGATCGGCTGCTCGATCTCGGCGCGGACACGCAAACGAAGGATCGCTGGGGCTCGTCACCGATCGACGCGATGAGTCGCCTCGGGCGTCGCGGTCAGCCACTGGTGCGACATCTCATCTCGCGCGGAGTCCCTGCATCACCGCGCGAATACGCACGCCTCGGCGATCTTGCCACGCTCTCTCGCGTCATCGCCGACGATCCTTCGATCGCGAAGCAGGACGCCGTGATGATGGGCGCCGTCGATTTCTCGCATCACGAGCTCGTCGAATGGCTGCTCGCGCACGGCGCGAATGTGAACGCGCGCGCCGACGCGCAGGCGCGGCAATCCGCGTTGCATTCAGCAGCGTGGAATGGTGACCTGCGGATGGTGGAGTTGCTCGTGAATCATGGAGCGGATGTTCACGCTCGTGACGCGGAGTACAACGCGTCGCCGCTCGGATGGGCGGAGACGTCGATCGTGGTCACAAACAACGCGAAGTGCGAGGCGGTGGCCGCGTATCTGCGCTCGCGCTCCTAACGATGCGCGAGTAGTCGCAAGCTCTGCGCGATGAGCTCCTGCGTGCGCGCATTCAGGTTGGCGCCGCGCCGCGCCAGTTCACGCGAACGTTCGCAAAGCATGCGCGCGCGGAGAAGCGCGACGAGCGGCCATGGACGCATGTTGCCGAGAAGCCTCACGCAGTGACTACGATCGTGCCGGCTGCCGAAGCGTTGCGAGCGAGTCTTCGGACGTTGATTCGCGAGATCGAAGCGGCGATAGCGATCGAGCCGTTCGTGAATGTCCGCGAGTGCGCGCGAATGATCGTCGAGTCGCACCAGTAGGTTCTCCACTTCGTCTGGTGAGAGCGCGCGCTCGCGCACGGTCTCGCGCGCCGCGGCGACGTTACGGCGAATGATGCGCAACACGCGGGCATCGCGCCCTCGAAGATGTCCGTGGTCACGCATTTCAATGACGGAAGTGCCGCTCTCCGGTAAACACCATGGTAAGCCCACGCTCGTTTGCCGCGTCAATGACTTCTGCGTCGCGCACCGACCCGCCCGGTTGAATCACCGCGCGCACACCGGCGTCGGCGAGGATGTCGAGACCATCGCGAAACGGGAAGAACGCATCGGATGCAGCGAACGATCCCGCCGCGGGCAGGATCGATTTCATGATCGCCACTTTCGCCGCATCGACGCGACTCATTTGTCCCGCGCCGATGCCGACCGATTGCGATTCGCGCGTCAGCACGATCGCATTCGACTTCACATTTGCACAGACGATCCACGCGAATTCGAGTCCCGCCATCTCCGCATCAGTCGGCTGACGCTCGGTCACGACTTTCCACGATGAACGATCGCCGACGCGATCCGCGGATTGCACGAGCATGCCGCCGGCGGCGCTGCGATATTCGTTCGTCGATTGCGATGCCTTCGTCACGACGAGACGCAGATTCTTTTTCTTCGCGAAGATCTCTTTGGCTTCGTCATCGAAGCCCGGCGCGACGATCACTTCGAGAAACAGATCCGCGACCGCACGCGCGGTCTCGCCATCGAACGTGCGATTGGCGCCGATGATCCCGCCAAACGCCGACACAGGATCGGCTTCGATCGCAGCCCGCAACGCATCGACGAGCGTGTCGCGTCGCGCGACGCCGCACGGATTCGTATGCTTGATGATCGCGATCGCAGGTTCACGAAATGCGGTCGCGAGTTTGATCGCGGAATCGAGATCGAGCAGGTTGTTATACGAGAGTTCCTTGCCCTGCAATTGCTCGAACGGGCGCTGTCCCGCGGGCACGAAGAAGCCCGCGGTTTGATGCGGGTTCTCGCCGTAGCGCAGGTCCTGAAACTTTTCGAGATTGAGCGTGAGGGCATTCGACGAGGAAAGGTAGTTCGCGATCATCGCGTCGTACGCGGATGTTTTCGCGAACACGGCGGTCGCTGCTTTCAATCGAAAGGCGTCGCTGATCGAGCCGCTTTCGAATTCGCGCAGGAACTCGTCGTACAGCGAGGGATCGCACAGCGGCAGCACGTGCTTGTGATTCTTCGCCGCGGCTCGCAACATCGATGGACCGCCGATGTCGATCTGCTCGATCGCTTCATCGAGCGTCACGCCTTCTTTGGCGATCGTCGATTCGAACGGATAGAGATTCACGACGACGAGATCGACGCGCGGAATGCCGAGGCGATTCACATCCTCGACGTGCGATGCGTTGTTGCGATCGTGCAGGATGCCGCCGAAGACTTTCGGCGTGAGCGTCTTTACGCGGCCGCCGAGAATTTCCGGCGCGCCGGACCACTGTGCGATCGATGTGACGTCGATGCCCGCGTCGGTGAGATGTTTTGCGGTGCCGCCGGTCGAGAGGATCTCGACACCTTTCGCGCTCAGTGCGCGTGCGAGCTCGATGATTCCGGTTTTGTCGGAGACGGAGAGAATGGCGCGTTCAAGGTTTTGCATTCAACAGCAGATTGCCGTCCCGCATGACAGCCGCCGAACGGACGTCGCCGCCGGCTTCCTTCCAGATGAAGTAGTAGAGGTTGACGAGATCGGTGACGGAGCGTGAGTAGCTCACCGAGGCGATGCCGAATGCGGTCGAGCGATCGTCGAACTCCGAGGAGCTGCGGAGCGTGCCGCCGCGCAGATATTCGTCGCGCAGCAGCGGATAGAACCTCGCGGAGCGCGCGAAGGTTTTGTCGAGATAGCCGGTGAGTGTGAATCGCGGATCGAGTCCGTAAAACACGGTGGGAAATTTGCCGAGCTTGCGCTCGAAGTACTGCGAGTAATCGTTGCGCGCCGGATTGACGCGCGAGTCGTCGTTCGCGACGTGAAACGGATTGTTCGCGTCGGCCACGAGATGCGAGAGCATGCCCAGGCGCTCGACGACCATCGACATCGGATCGCCTTTGCGAATCATGTTGATCGTGCCGCGCGTTTCTTTCTCGATTTGCTCGCGCAATCGGCCGCGACGCGACAAGACAAAGTATTGATGCGTGTCCGATCCTTCGTCGCGCGAGGCGAGCTCGACGCCGCCGCGATAATCCGCTTCGAAGCGATCGATGAGCATCTTCAAATCGGGCGGTGCGAGTGCCGCGGCCTTCATCGCGATGCGCTCATCGGAGACGCGCGTCCAGGCAGCGGCCGTGATGGGAAGGAATACGAGGAAAAGGACGATTCCGAGGCGCCGCATTGTTCGTCGTGATCGTAGCGTATGAATCGACGGTTTGCAGCTCATCTCGACACACTGTTCGCGTGTCGCGCGTGTCCGAACGTTGCCGGAACGCCGGTGACGGGTGCGGTGTGGAACGCGCGCGTGATGCTCGTCGGCCAGGCGCCGGGTCCGCGCGAGGCAGGCGAGGGGCGTCCGTTCGCGTACACGGCGGGCAAGCGGCTCTTTTCGTGGTTCGCCGATCACCTCGGCATCACCGAATCCGATTTCCGCGCGAACGTGCACATCGCCGCGGTGATTCGCTGCTTTCCCGGTCGCGATGAAAAAGCGGGCGGCGATCGCGTTCCCGACGCCGAAGAGATCGCTCGTTGCGGCGCGCATCTCGATGTGGAGTTGAAGTTGATCAAGCCCGAGCTCGTGATTGCGGTCGGCACGCTCGCGGCGAAGCAACTCGTCGGTGAATCGGAGTTGAAGAAGGTGGTTGGTCGCGTGCATCGCGTGAAGCGCGCGGGTCACACGTTCGATGTCGTCGTGCTGCCGCATCCGTCGGGACGTTCGACATGGACGAACAAGCCGGAGAACGCGGCCTTGATGAAGGAATCGTTTCGATTGATTGGAGAGAGGTGGGCGCCCATGTCATCGCGAGCGAAGCGCAGCGGAGT
>JBQCJC010000413.1:0-7208 GCA_051953135.1 Thermoanaerobaculia bacterium
GAACAGTTCGAGCACCGCTTTGCGCGCGCATTCGACGAGGCATCGCGCCTCACGATGCGACGACGTGCGATCGCTGCTGATCAGATTCAACGTCAGCTCGACGATCATCCGAACCCGACGCAGTCGCCGGCGTTCGAAGAACGCGGATGGAACATCCGTCTGCGACTCGTATTCGAATTTCGGCATCGTTGTCACCGGCGCAAACCGGCCGTCAACAGGGGACATTCCATGCATCGCGTTACAAGTAATTGGTTGTCGGTTGCCGGTTGTTGGTTGTTGGGAGAACCGAACAGCCGTTACGCGATTCACGAAAAATCAAAGGAAATTCGTGCAAATTGCACGTTCTCCCAACAACCGTCAACCAACACCCGACAACCGCTCTTACGCGTGCTCGCGATCGCCTTCGGCGAGGATCTCTTCCGCGAGAATCGGATCGACGCGCGAGTCGTAGTAACGAATCGCCGTGCGTCCGACTGCATACACGGCCGCGTAATTGAGCGCGCCGCCGCTGATCACACCGACGACCGGAACGAGCTTCGTCAGCCGCTCGCGCAGAAAACGTGCGCCGATTTTTTCGGCGAGCACACCGCCTTCGATCGTCGCGGATCCAAGCATCGCGGCCACGCCCTGCTTGCCGATGCCGACACCCGATCCGAATGCGAGGCACGAGAGCGCTTCATTGAATCGCTCGCGCGATGAAGGTTCGTGTCCGTAGATCGTCGCGATGCCGAGGACGAGACGGAATTGTTGATAGACGAGATAGGCGAGATCGGCGCCGAGCGTTCCGATCGCGGCGAGACCGAGCGGCAATCCCGTGATCGCGCCCGCGGCCGCGCAGCGAATCGCGGTGCGTCGCGCAAGCGAGCGCGCGTGCTTCGCCGGTGAGAACTCGGGCGCACTCGCGCGCAGCTCTTCGACTTCGCGGCGCAGCTTGTCCGTATCGATCTCTTCGAAGACCGATCGAAAGAGCTCTTCGAGGACCTGGTCCGCGTGTCGCTTCAGTTCCTTCGCTCGTTCCATCGTTTTCTCGACGATTCTACGGGGTTCAATCTGCGGGTTCGCGAGAGCCGGCGCAAAGTCCATGTGAACGATCTCTAATCCTTCGATTCGCTTTTCGATTCGGACTTCGTTTCGGGTTTCGCGGCTTCGGTGCTGCTGCTCTTCGACGATGACGAACTACTCTTCGAGGACGACGAGCTGCTCGCGTAATCCGTCTTGTAGAAGCCGGAGCCTTTGAACTGAATGGCGGGCGACGAGATCAGTTTCTTCATGTCGCCGCCACACTTCGGACAATGCGTCAGCGGCTCCTCGGAGATTCGTTGAATGATCTCGTGGCGTTCGTTGCACGACGTGCACTGATATTCGTAAATCGGCATGACGAGAAGAAGAACGTTGGTTTGCTGAGCTCGGATTTCCGTCAATTGCCGCGCAGGCTTGCAAGCCGCGCGTTCGACGCTTCCTCTGCTGCGAGAACTTTGCCGTCGCGGAAGTAGACGGCGGCGACCGATCCGCCGCGCGTGCGGTAGTACCACGCTTCGAACTTCGCTTCGCTGCGATCGGTGCGCACGGACCAGCCGGGCATCGGCTTACCGAGAATGCCCGCGACCTCGCGCTGGCTCATGCCTTTTTCGAGCGACTGCAGTTTGTCGCGCGAGACAGCGAGACGATCTACCGCGATTGCGAGTCCTTTGCGCGCGACGTCGTTCGTCGGATCGTGCTGCAGCACGGCGCGATAGAAACGAATCGCGTCGTGATTGCGACCGACGGCGGCGAGATCATTCGCGAACTCGAGCTCGATGCGCTGCCACACTTCGCGCGCGCGTCCGTGGTTCGGATGCTTCTGGACGAAGGCGCGAACGGAATCGGCGTAAACCTGCTTGTGCTGCGTCGACGCGTCGGGACGCGCGGCAGCTTCCTTGTGTCGCAGAACATCGCGCCATTCGGCCTGGTGATCGGCGGTCTGATTCTGCTGTCCGCCACAAGCGACCGCGAGCGCCACAATTGCGGCGGAAACAACGGGGAAAACTCGCATTGCACACAACTTAGCACGCCCCCGTCGTTTCTTGACAGCGCCGGAGAGCGGGGCCGATAATCGCCGAGCTTCTGCGGGCCGCTTCATTGTGCGCGTCAACCTACAGTAGCCGGAGGATTTATGGCCGTGAGGGGCGAGGAAGTCGCGGGCTCGATCGACGCGCAAGTACGGGAGTCGGTCGAGAAAATGGTGGGCGAGATTCGTTCGTCCATCGAAGACGTTCGCGCGGCCGTCGACTCGCAGCTCAAAGCCGCGCTTCAATCCGTTCAGGCCGACGTCAACGCGCTGTCGTTCCTCCCGCAGATTCGCAAATCAATTGAAGAGCTCGAAGGCACGATCGTGTCCGAGAGTCCGGCGCCTGCTGTCGAAACTGGCGCAGCAGCACGTAAGGTCAAAGATGCGGTTCAGGCAATCGAGCGCGGCAAATCGCAGGTCGATGTACTGAACTCGCTGCTCGAGCAATGTCTCGCGTTCGGCTCGCGCGCGGCGCTTCTGATCCTGCGCGGCGAAACGTTCAGCGGATGGAAGGGCGTGGGCTTCTCCAATTTCGGCGGCAACGACGAGATGGTGAAGCGCTTCAATGCCGCACCTGGTTTGATTCCGGAGCTCGATCGCGTGTTGCGCGATGAGCAGGTCGTCATCTGGGACGGCAACAATCTCGCCACGCGCCTCGGCGTCTCCAACTCCGAACGCGCCGTGCTCGTACCGATGGTGATTAAAGACAAGGTCGCGGCCGCGGTGTACGTCGATGCAGTCGCCGAGGCGGCCGCGCAGTTCGACACGGATGCGATCGAGTTGCTCGTGTTCACGACGGGATTGCTCGTCGACACGCTGGCGATTCGCAAGAAGATCCCGTCGCCGAGTTTGTCGCCGTCGACTTCTGCGCCTGCAGCGGCGCCCGTCGTTTCGGCTCCCGCTCCTGCGCCGAAACCAGCGCCTGCACCTCCACCAACTCCGGCGCCGCCTGCACCAGCACCTGCGCCCGCTCCAGCAGCGCCGTCTGCGCCGCAGTTCCAACTCGACCAACCCGTTCCAAAACGGACGGACGCAGGCACGGTCGCAATCAATGCCGCGCAGTTGCGCGAAATGATGGCGCAGCAGCGTCCGCAATTTAATGTTCCGGGTGCGGACGAGTTTTCGTCTCCCGCTCCGAAACCCGCGCCTGCTCCTGTTGCTCCGCCACCAGCTCCCGCGCCTGCACCAGCACCTGCTCCCGCTGCGACATCACCGATCGCCGGCGGCGGCGAAGAGCGTCCGACGACGCAGTACATCCCACCGGCAAACATCAATCGCTCCGGAGTTCTCGGCGGCAGTCAAAGTGAAGACGCGAAGAAACATGACGAAGCGCGCCGCTTCGCGCGTCTGCTCGTGTCTGAGATCAAGCTCTACAACGAATCGAAAGTCGATCTCGGCCGTCGTAACAACGATCTTTATGAACGGCTGAAGGAAGACATCGACCGCAGCCGTCAGATGTACGACGAGCGCATCAGCGATGACGTACGCAAGGTCTCGAATTACTTCTACGACGAGCTCGTCCGCATTCTCGCGGATGGCCATGCAGAAGCGCTCGGTCTGTAATTGAGGCTCGAACCGCGCGCGGGCACGCCACGCGCAAACTGAGAGGCCGTGTTGCAGTGGTTGCGGCGTAAGTGGCTCTTCCTGGTCGTGATGATCGTGCTGCTGATCGGCGGCATTCTCGCGATCACGTACATTCAGCGCGGCGGACGCATCGGCACCTCGCATGAGGAGGCGGATCAGCCGCACAAGGCGGAAGCGCCTCCCGATTTACAAAAACTGCGCGACGTTTATGCATCCGGCGTGGCCGCGCTCGCGCGCAATGACGGTGCCGATGCGGTCAAGCATTTCTCGTCGTTTACGTTCGGCCCGCGCGCGGTCGAAGAATATCGGCTCTATTACCTTGCGAACGGGCATCAACTCGCGGGGAATACGGACGCGGCGCGACTGACGCTCGCGCAATTGTGGCGGCGCAAGCCGCGCATGGCGTACGCGCACGACATCGCGTTCAATCTCGCAAATCTCTACGCGACGAATGGCGATTGGACGAGCAGCGGCGATGTGTATGCCGCGCTCGCCACGCGCAGTGAAACGCCCGCGGTCGCTGCGAGTGCGCGCTGGCAGGCGGTAATGGCGCGGATGCAGAGCGGCGATCTCGCAGGCGCTCTGTACAACGCGCGGCAAATCATTCTGCATTACCCGTCTGCAGAAGAATCGAAGCAGGCCAGTCTGTTCATCCGCGCGGTCAGTGGAACCGATCCCAAAGCACCATTGCCTTTGACCGCGAGTGAGCGATTAGAGCGCGTCACCGCCTTACGCCTCGCTGGCGACGCTCAGGATGCACTCGATGAATTGAATCTCATCGGCAATGCGCCACAACTCTCCGCGGAGATTCAACTGGAGAAGGGTCTGTGCCTCAATGCGCTACGCAAGTACGAGGATTCGAACAAAGCCTTAGAACCATTGACGTCCGGTCCTTACAAGACCGCAATTCCCGCGCTCCGCACCGGCGCACGAAACTACGCAATCCTTGCCTCGGCGATTAATCCCGAGGTGATCAAAACCGTAAAGGAAAAGAAGAAAGTCGGCACGATTAAGGTACGTACAGGCAAAGGCAAAAAGAAGAAGACCGTCACGAAGCCGAAGTACCAGACTGTAACCAGGCAGATCAAGCTCATCGATCTCGCGAAGAAGAATAAGAAGGAAGAATACGAACGTCTCGCCAGCGAGCGTCTCAAAGATTTACTGACGCTGCCAATCGACAATGCACTGCGCGTGGAAGTGCTCGAAGCATTACTCGCCCGCGCACAGGCAAAAAATCAGGACGCGTATGTACAGGAGCTCGTCCCTCAAATCATCAAGCTCGATGAATTGGCCGATCCTGCGCTGCAGTTTTTCTGGGATAAAGCCTGGGCGGCTTACACGCGCGGCGATCTCGCCACTGCCAAGAAATTGTTTCTGTACATCGTCAATACGTATCCGCATACAAACGTGCGGCGCCAATCCGAATACTGGTATGCACGTTGTCTTGATCGCGGCGGACAGAAGGCCGAGGCAAAGGCGATTTATCAGAAACTCGCCAATGCGCCGTATGCGGATCTCTACGCACAACACTCCGTCACGCGCGGTGCAAAGCGCGCGGAAGTGAAATCGAATCCGCTGGACAGGAAGGATGGTCCGGACTGGGGCGAGATCGCGGCGAAGCAAATGCCGAAAGAGTTGGAGCTCGCGTACGAATTAACCGCGCTCTCATCCATGCGCGAGGCATTTCTCGAAATTCGCCGTAATTCAAAGCGCGAGAACACGCGATTCGCCGAGGCATTAATGGCGGATTACTACGCGGCGATGGGCAGCGAAGTGCTGATGTATCGCTCGCTGCGTAAGGCATGGCCGCAACTCGCGACCGTCGATCAGGATCAGGTACCGAATTACTTCATTCGCATGTATTACCCGTTGAAATACGGCGATGAGATTGAAGAGCACGCAAAAGAACGTGGACTCGATCCGAATCTCGTGCGCGCGTTGATCCTGCAGGAGAGCTATTACAACCCGAAAGCAAAATCCGCAGTCGGCGCTACAGGCTTGATGCAGCTCATGCCGCCGACGGCCAAGGAGCACGCTAGCCGATTGCGCATTCCGTTCGCCGTCTCACGTCTCGAAAATCCCGACGTCAACGTCACCCTCGGCACCTACCACCTGCGCATGCTCGTCAATATGTTCGGCGGCAATACGTACTTTGCCGTCGCCTCATACAACGCGGGGCAGGGCAACGTCATGAAATGGCGTCGCGCTGCCCCGGGTAAACCTACCGATGAGTTTCTGGAATCGATTCCGTTTCAGGAGACAAGGAATTACGTGAAGCGCGTGACGATGCTCAGAAGTTCTTATGAGAGGTTGACGCAGTAAACTGCCTCAGCCTTTGAACTTAATCGAACACCCAAACGCACGCGTTTCCGTCGTCGCTACATCACGACCATTGATCAGTGCATTGAGCGCATCCGTCAATCCCGTGGTCTTACGCTCTTCCGCTTTTGCGGAATCATCGACATAGCCGCGATAGCGCACAGTACCGGTGCCGTCGACGACGAATACGTGCGGCGTGACACGCGCACCATACGCACGCGCAATGCTGCTGTCCGCATCCTTCAAATACGGGAACGGATAGTCCTTCGACGTCGCGCGCGCCTTCATGTTCGCGAGCGTCTCTTCGGCGTACTTCGCTTCATCATTCGGATTCACGGCATAGAAGCGGACGCCCTTGCCTTCGAATTTGTTCGCGATCTCGATGATGCGCGGCTCGAACGCTTTCGCATACGGGCACTGATTGCACGTAAACACGACGACTTTCAAATTGCCGTCGTTCGGTTTCATCGAAATCGGTTTTCCATCCACGGCATTCACCAGCGAAAACGCCGGCGCCTGAGCGCCAACCGCTAATTCATCGGCGGCACAGGCCGCGGTGGCCATAAAAAAACTCAGTACAACGAGCAATTTCTTCATTGTGCGTTTCTCCTAGCGTTTCAATAAGGCGCGTAATTGCGCAATCGTTTTCTCGCGATCGATCTTTCCCTGATGACGCCAGAGCTCTTTCCCTTTCGCGTCATACACAATGGTGATCGGAATCTCGCCGTTGAAGTTAATGCGGTCGCCGAGGTCGTCGGCATTCCCGGTGTAATAAACGTTGGGGAACGCGACGCGGTATTTGTCGAGGAAACTCACGACCTTGTCTGACGTCGCATCCGGAATCATGTCGTCTAACGACACGCCTACAATCGACACTTCATTGCCGAACGTTTCATCGATCGTGCGTAAATCCGGCATCTCGGCGACACACGGGATGCACCACGTGGCCCACACATTGAGCACGCGTAATTTCGCGGGCTTTGCGTAAACCGCGTCGATCTTCGCCGGATCTTTGATCGTGCGCAGATCGGCTGCGAACGCACTGCCGGCGATCAAAACGCTAAGGAATATAGCCGCGAATCGTGCGGACTTTTGCATTGGGACGGTCCACCTTCACTTCCACAGTGCGATATGCCTGGTCTTTCGTCGAAGCCTCGGCACTGTAGGCGAGTAAATATTGTGAGCGGAGCTCTTTCTCAAGCAGTTTGTACGTTTCGCCGAGTTGCTTCACATTCCGAATGAAATACGCCACACCGCC
>JBQCJC010000414.1:0-11447 GCA_051953135.1 Thermoanaerobaculia bacterium
TGCGATTCGAAACGAGCGATCTCGATTTTCTCGCGCAGCACTTTCCCGAAGAGTTTCTGCGCTATCTCGAAGAGCTGCGCTTTACGTGCGACGTCGATGCGATTCCGGAAGGCACGGTCGTCTTCGCGCATGAACCGCTCCTGCGCGTGCGCGGTCCGTTGCCGCAATGCGCGATCGTCGAGTCACCGCTGTTGCACATCCTCAACTTTCAAACATTGATCGCGACGAAAGCGCAGCGCGTCGTGTTTGCGACGGATGGCGATCCCGTCATCGACTTCGGATTGCGTCGCGCGCAAGGTGGAGATGGCGCGTTGGCAGCCGCGCGCGCTGCGTACGTCGGAGGCATCGTCGCGACATCGAACGTGCTCGCGTCGAAACACCACGGCATTCCGGTGCGCGGCACGCACGCGCACAGCTGGGTGATGTCGTTCGATCACGAACAGGACGCGTTCGATGCGTACGCGGATGCGTTTCCCGACAGCACGCTGCTGCTCGTCGACACATACGACACACTCGAAGGCGTTGCACACGCGATCGAGACCGCGAAGAAGCTGCGGGATCGCGGCCATCACTTCGCCGGCATTCGTCTCGACTCCGGTGATCTCGCGTATCTCTCGATCGAAGCGCGTCGCATGCTCGACGAGGCCGGCTTCCCGGACGCCACCATCGCAGCGAGCAACGATCTCGACGAAACGATCATCACCAGCCTCAAAGCGCAGGGCGCGCGCATCAACCTGTGGGGCGTCGGCACGAAGCTGATCACCGCGTATGATCAGCCGGCGCTCGGCGGCGTGTACAAACTCTCCGCCATGCGCCGCGAAGGCGGGGAGTGGATGCATCGCATCAAACTGTCGGAACAATTGATCAAAGTCTCGACACCCGGCGTGCTGCAGGTGCGTCGCTTCGACGGCGGCGACATGATCTGGGACGAGCTCACCGGCGCAACGACATCGACGATCGTCGATCCACTCGATCCCACGCGACGCAAGACACTCGATGGCGAAGGCCGCGATTTGTTGCACCCGATCTTTCGCGAAGGCAACGTCGTCTACGCGAAGCCATCACTCGAAGAGATTCGCGCACATCGCGAGAACGACTTCGCGCGTTTCCACGAATCGAACAAGCGACTCGTGAATCCGCATCGCCATCCCGTCGGTCTTGAACAATCGCTGCACGACCTGAAAACGCAACTGGTGATGGAGGCGCGCGCTCGCACATGAAGCCGCTCGTCTTCGCGCTCGAACGATACGAAGAGCTTGCGGCGGCACTCTCGCAACTCGCACATGGCGAAAGCGGTGCGATCGAGCGCGATCGGTTTCCGGACGGCGAGCATTACCTGCGCATCGACTGCGACGTGAATGATCGCGACGTCGTGCTCGTCGGCGGTACGTGCGATCACGACGCAACGCTCGAGCTCTACGATCTCGGATGCGCGCTCGTCGAAGCCGGCGCCGCGACGCTGACGATCGTCTGTCCGTATTTCGGCTACTCGACGATGGAGCGCGCGGTGATGCATGGCGAAGCGGTGATGGCGAAGAATCGCGCGCGCATCCTCTCGTCGATTCCGCGCGCGAAGCTCGGCAATCAAATCGTACTGCTCGATCTGCACAGCGAAGGCATTCCGCACTACTTCGAAGGAACGATTCGTCCGTTCCACGTCTACGCGAAGCCGATCATCGTCGAGACCGCGCGCGAGCTCGCCGGCGACTCATTCGTTCTCGGGTCGACAGATGCGGGTCGCGCGAAGTGGGTCGAATCGCTCGCGAACGATCTGCACGTGCCCGCGGCGTTCGTGTTCAAGCGACGCGTGAGTGGACGCGAGACCGAAGTTACGGCCGTGAGCACCAGTCTCGCGGGTGAGACGGTCGTGATTTACGACGACATGATTCGCACCGGCGGCTCGCTCATCAACGCGGCGCGCGCGTATCGCGACGCCGGTGCCGGAACGTTGATCGCGATCGCGACGCACGCGGTGTTTCCTGACGATGCGATCGATCGCATCCTCGCGACGAAGCTCTTCGCGAAGATCGCGGTGACGAACAGTCATCGCAATGCGCGCGGACTCGAATCGCGCGGCGTGATCGTGAAAGACGTCGCGCCGCTGTTCGTGCCGTTTCTGCGCAGGGGCTAGATTGCCGGCGCGGTTCCCGCGGCTTCGGAACCATTCGCGCGATGGGGAATCGGCGCTTGCGACAAAAGCATCTGCAAATCGCCGAAATCCGCGGGTTTCGTGAGGTGGACATCGAATCCCGCCTCGAGCGCTTTCTTCTTATCCTCGGCTTGTCCGTATCCAGTGAGCGCGATGAGATAAATCTCCGCACCGAGCTTCTCGCGTACCTGCCGCGCGATCTCGTACCCGTCGATGCCCGGCAATCCGATGTCGATCAGCGCGACCTCCGGCGGATTGTCGAAAAGCTTCTGCAATCCGCGCGTGCCGTCTTCGGCCGCTTCAACGATATGTCCGAGCTGGCGCAACTTCAGTCGCAGCAGATCGCGAATGTCGTTGTTGTCCTCGATCACCAGAATGGTGCGCTTCCGGCCATCCGTTGTTGCGTCCGTGCGCACATCCGCGGAGACATGGTTGCGTTGAAGTGAGGTCGCGATCGGCAATCGCACGACGAACTCGCTGCCGTTGCCGCGTCCGCGGCTGTACGCGTGCACGGAGCCGCGATGCAGATCGACGAGTTTCTTCACGAGTGTGAGTCCCACGCCCATGCCGCCCTCGGTGCGATCGAGCGTCACGTCGCCCTGCATGAACAACTCGAAGATGCGCGAGAGCTGCTCCGGCGAAATGCCTTTGCCCGTGTCGCGCACGCGCAGCGTCACCTCGTTCGCATCCGCTTCGACGAACACTTCGACCTCGCCGTTCGGCGGCGTGTACTTGATCGCATTCGAGAGGAGGTTGTTGACGATCTGCTCGAGTCGTACGCCATCGCCGTGCACGATCGCGCGCGATTGCGTGTGGTGAAACGAGAGCTTCACGCGACGCGCTTCGGCGCGAGGGCGCATGGTGTCGACGCAATGCTCGGCGATGTCCGCGACGTCCACTTCGCTGCGATGCAGACTGATTTTTCCGGTCGTGACGCGCGCGATGTCGAGCAGATCATCGACGAGTTTTGCGAGATGTCGCGTCTGGCGCGCGAGGATCGCATGCTCGTTCGACAAGCCTTCGTTCTCGACGCCGAGGGAATCGACGGCGAGGGAAATGGCGGCGAGAGGATTGCGCAGCTCGTGACTGAGCATCGCCAGAAAGTTGTCGCGTTCCGCGACGCGGCGCTCGAGCTCCGAAACGAGTCCGTGCACTTCGTACTGACGCCGTCGTGCGCGCATCGCTGCCTGCGCGGCACTGATCATCGTCTTCACGCGAATCGGACGTTCGATCATCGTGACGTTCGCGCGTGTGCCGAGTGGTTCGAACGAACGCACGAACTCCTCCGAGCTCGGGCGTGACGTGAAGATCAGAAGAGGGAAGTCGGACCACGCCGGTTGCGCGTTGATCACCGTGCGCAGACAACGCATCGCATGCAGATCGAGTGCTTCCTCGGTGATGATCGCCGCGCTCGCTCCGATCGCGATCTCTTCGCACAGACTCTCGATATCGGGAGTGATCTCGGCGTGAATGCCGGCCGATTGCAGCGCGGCGCACGCGAGCTCGGCATCCTTTCCCGTCGGAGCGAGAATCAGGATGCGGTCATCAACTCCAGGGGTTGGAGCCAAGTCGTTCTCCTGCCTGGGAGATGTTCGGATCGAGCAGCGGCGTTCCAGACAGAATGCCGTGGAACTCCGTCAGTGGCGGTCCGACCATCAAACCTTCGGTACCGATGGCGAAGGGTCGAATTGCTTTTTCGTGCGCGCCGCTGCGCTTCTTCACCACGGAGATCGCTTTGCGAATTTCACCGGCGAGCTCGAAGTAGCGAAGCAGAATCACGCAGTCAGCGAGATAACTGACGTCGACGGGAGTGAGCATCGTCTGTCCGACGACGCCGTGTTGGGCCATGACGAGCAGCGTGGCCACGCCTTTGTGTCCGAGGTAACTGAGCAGCTCGTGCATGTGAATCGTGAGGAATCGTTCCTCGGGCATCGCATTGATGTAGCCATTGAGGCTGTCGATCACGAGCACCGAGATGTCGCGCGTGTCCACCTGCTCACGCACCAGATGCACGAACTCACCTGGCGGAATCTCCGCGGGATCGATCTGCTGAATGAGGATGCGTCCCGACTCAACGTGTTTCGCGAGCGACATGTTGATCGCCTCGGAGCGGCGCAGCATCGTCGCTTTGCTTTCGTCGAAGAGAAACATCGTCACGTTTTCACCGCGCTCCGCGGCCGCGATCGCGTACTGCGTCGCGAGCGCGGATTTGCCCGAGCCCGCAGGGCCCATCAGCAGCGTGCTGGTGCCGCGATCGATGCCGCCGCCGAGCAGCGTGTCGATGCCGCGGATGCCGCTTTCGATGTGGCCCGTCTTCTTCGGCGTCTGATGTTCCGCGGCGACGAGACGCGGAAACACGGCGATGCCGCCGGTGCGAATGGTCATGTCGTGATAACCGCCGCGATATTTCACGCCGCGCAATTTCGAGATGCGCATGCGTCGACGTTCCGCTCCGTACAGCGGCGAGAGTTGCTCGAGCAGGATCACGCCGTGTGCGAGCGTGAGCAGTTGCATGTCGCCCGATGCGACTTCTTTGTCGTCGAGCAGCAACACGGTCGAGCGTTTACCGGCGAAGTATTGTTTGAGTCCGAGGATCTGACGGCGATACCGCAGCGGACTCTGTGCGAGCAATCGCACTTCCGCGAGCGAGTCGATCACGACGCGTTGCGGCTGCACGCGCTCGACTTCCTGAATCATCGTGCGCGTTGCCTGTCCGAGCTCCACTTCGGACGGATGAAAGAGCGTGCTCTCGTCGGTTTCATCGAGTCGCGCCGCGGCGGAGTATTCGAAGATCTCGACGTTGGCGAGCGACCATCCATGCGAATCCGCGACCGCCTGAATCTCGTCGCGCGTTTCGGAGAGCCCGATGTAGAGAACCTTCTCGCCGAGGCGAACGCCTTCGAGGAGGAAGTGCAGGCCGAGCGTCGTCTTGCCGACGCCGGGATCTCCCATCACAAGATAGATTCGATTCTTTGTCAGACCGCCGCCGAGGACATCATCGAGGCCTTCGATGCCTGTCGGGGCCGGGTCGCGCTGGGTCATTGGTCAAACCTCATGTTCCGCTTCGCCGCAGAGGGCGAGAATCGACCGCGTGAATTCGTTGACGTCGAATGGCTTCGAGATCACCAGCTTCACGACGTCGAGATCGAGTTTGGACAGCGCCTGTTGCGAGACTGCCGAAACCACCGCGACCGGAACCTGAAGGTTTTCGCGTTTGAGGAAGTCGATCACTTCGAATCCGTTGACTTCCGGAACCATGAGATCGAGCACCACGACGGAGTAATCGCCTTCGCGCAGCTTCTCGATGGCCGTGCGGCCGTCCATCGCTGCATCGATGGCGATGTCCTTGCGGCTCAGAAGCTTTTCGACGAGACGGCGAATGGCCGGATCGTCTTCGACGACCAGCGCGCGATACCGTCGCTCAGAAAGGCCGCTGCTCATGGGTGGTTGCAGTCTAACAGGCGATGCCGGACGAGCCTGGTGCAAGAGCAAGGCCTGCTGCGCGTTGCGTGAATGCTCTGTGTCAGCACGGGTTCCCTTGTCCATAGCCATTACACTCTCGCCTCTATGAAGAAGCTCCTGGCTCTCATTGCACTGATCCTCACGACTGCGAATGCTGGCGCGCAGGAGTTGTCCGCGACGGATCTCGACAAGCGTCGTGTCGCGTTGAACAGGCTGCTCGACGAGCAGTGGGAGTACACGTTGAAGCATGCGCCGGAGTTTGCGTCGATGCTCGGCGACCCGCGCTACAACGATCGCGTCAGCGATGCGTCAGAACGTGCGGTGCTCGCGGAGCTCGAAGATGCGCGCAGATTCTTGCGGCGTTTCGAGGCAATCGATGCGTCAGGATTTTCTGAACAGGAGAAGTTGAATCGCGAGCTCATGCTCAAGAACCTCCGCGATTCGATCGAGATCGCGAAGTTCCGTCCGTACCTCATGCCCGTGAATCAGATGGGCGGCATTCATCTGACGTGGGCACAGCTCCCGTCGCAGCTCACGTTTCGCACGGTGAAGGATTACGACGACTACGTCGCGCGTCTTCGCAAATTTCCGCGACAGATGGACGACACGATTGCGAACATGCGCAAGGGACTCACGGCGAAGCTGGTCCCGCCGAAGTTCCTCATCGTGAAAGTTGCGGATCAGGCGGCGGAGATTGCGAAATCGCCCGCGGACACGTCGCCGTTCGCGGTGCCGCTGCAGAAACTTCCGGACTCCTTCTCCGATGCCGAAAAGCAGCGCATCCGCACGGACGTCGTTGCGGCGATCCGTTCCTCCGTCCTGCCGGCGTACGACAAATTCGCGAAGTTCGTGCGCAACGAATACGCGCCGAAGGGACAGAAGAACGTCGGCGTGTGGGCGCTGCCGGATGGCAAAGCGCGCTACGAATTCTTCGTGCGCAATCAAACGACCACGAATCTTTCCGCCGATGAGATTCATCGCATCGGCCTGAGCGAAGTCGCGCGCATCGAAGGGGAGATGCTGCAGATCGCGAAGAAGCTCGGCTACGACGATCTGAAAACGTTCAACAAATCGCTCGAGACGAACGAGCACGTGAAGGTGAAGTCCGCCGATCAGCTCATCGATCTCTATCGTCAATATGTCGGACAGATGTACGCGAAGCTGCCGCAACTCTTCGGCCGTCTTCCGAAAGCCGCGCTCGAAATTCAACCGACGCCGTCGTTTCGTGAAGGAAGTTCCGCCGGCGCGGATTACAGCCCCGGCTCACCCGATGGTGCGCGTCCGGGACGCGTCTACGTGAACACGTACGAGGCCGCGACGCGCAAAACGCTGCCGATCGAATCGACCTCGTATCACGAAGGCGTCCCGGGTCATCACATGCAGCTCTCGATTCAACAGGAGCTCACGGACCTGCCGCCGTTTCGTCAGCAGAGCGGCGAGACGGCGTTCGTCGAAGGTTGGGCGTTGTACTCCGAGCGGCTCGGCAAGGAAGTCGGTTTCTATCAGGATCCGTACAGCGACTACGGCCGCTTGAATGACGAGATGCTGCGCGCGATTCGCCTCGTCGTCGATACCGGATTGCATTCGAAGAAGTGGACGCGCGAGCAGGTCGTGCAATTCTTCCGCGATCACTCCGCGATCGATGAAGTGGAGATTCAGGCCGAGACCGATCGCTACATCGTCTGGCCGGGACAGGCGCTCGCGTACAAGATCGGGCAGCTCAAGATTCTGGAGTTGCGCGAGCGCGCGCAGAAAGAGCTCGGCGCGAAGTTCGACATCCGCGCGTTTCACGACGAAGTTCTCGGCGCGGGCGCGCTGCCGATGCAAGTGCTCGAAGAGCGCATCGTGAACTGGATCGAGCGACAGAAACGTGCCTGAGCTGCCGGAAGTCGAGACGTTCGCGCGCTACTTCGCGAAGCATGCGTTGCAGCAACGCATCGCGCGTGTCGACGTGCGCGACGAGCGCATCCTCGCGGACATTCGCAAAGAAACCTTCGCGAAGAAGTTGAAAGGTTGCGCGTTTGCGAGCGTGCGTCGCCACGGCAAGCATCTCTTCGCCGATGCGGGTGCAACGTGGCTGCATTTGCATTTCGGAATGACGGGCGATCTCGCGTACTACCGCGAGGCGAAGAGTGAGCCGCGATTCGCGCGCATCGTGTTCGCGTTCGACAACGGTGCGAAGCTCGCGTTCGAAGACATGCGTTTGTTCGGGCTCGCGGAGTTGATCGCGTCGCCGGATGCGTTCATCGACGAACGTGGACTCGGACCCGATCCGCTCGATCCATCCTTCACGTTCGCAAAATTCGAAGCGTTGCTCGAGAAGCGTCGCGGCGCGATCAAGTCGTTGTTGATGACGCAGGAGATCGTCGCGGGGATGGGCAACCTGTACGTCGACGAGACGCTCTACCAGACGTCGATTCATCCGCGGCGCGCGGTCGATCGGCTGAAGCAGGACGAGCGTCGCGCGGTGTTCACGTCGATGCGCAAGATCCTTCGCGATTCGATTGCGCGGCAGGCGCGCGATGCGGATCTGCCGCCGCGATATCTGTATCACCATCGCGAGGTGGGCGCGCGTTGTCCGAAGTGTGGCGGCACCATCAATCGCGCCGTGGTGTTCGGACGCACGACTTACTTCTGTGCGAAGCATCAACGCTGAGCTAAAATCCCGCGTCTCTTCAGCAAATGCACGAGCGGTTGGCGAATCTCGAGCGCCAGGTGGGCGAGTTGTTGCGCGGCAATGTCGCGGTTGCTGCACGCGCGGACGGTGCGCCTGTCGTCACCGCCGATTCCTCCGCCCTCGGCGGCGCGATTCGTCTCGTGCTCAGCGAACTGCGTCGCGAAGTGCCATACGACAGTTGCTCGGTGCAGGAGCTGCGCGGCGATCGTCTCGTGATCGTCGGCGGTGTCGGCTTCGCGGATCTCGATGTGCTGATCGGCGAATCGTTCGACGTGCAGAACAGCGACATCCCGAACAGCGAAGTCATCTTTCGCAAACGTCCGGTGATCGTTTCGGATACGGAGCAGTACCGCGCGTTTCGCCGTGGACTGCATGTCGGCGAAGGAATTCGCTCGTGGCTCGGCGTGCCGCTGATGCATGAAGGCCAGCTTGTCGGCATGCTCGCGCTCGACAAGGCTGAGCCGGAGGCGTACGGCGCGGAGCACGCGAATACCGCGCTGCTGTTCGCCGCGCTCGTCGCACGCGCGATGTGGAACGCCGCCGAAGGTTCGATGAGCGACGCGGCTGGCTGCTGATTTGCACTCATCCATATCGGGATGAGAGCGAGGTCGCTGGAGACTCATTGATGGATCGACTCCTGCAGACTTTCGAGTTGCCGTTCCGCGATCGGAATGGTGATGAATACGACGTCCATGTGTTCGGACGCGGCCGCGAGCGCGACACCTGGCAGGGCTGGCTCGTGTTTGCACGACGTCGCGATGGCGCGTCGTACACGACGGATATCGAGACGACGCAGCCGACTGTCGAAGCGGTGTTGTACTGGGCGAGCGGATTGACGGATCCGTATCTCGATGGCGCATTTCATCGCGCACGTCGGCGAGCGCTCGCGCCGTCGCCGGACGTGCCTGCGATCGAAACGACGTACAACTATCGACTCGCGAGGATCGAGCGCGATGTGTTGCACGCGTTCACGGATCACTCGACGACGCAGTTGTCGACCGCGGCATTGATGCGCGAGTTGCCATACGAAAGCGCGGACGTAATGCGCGCACTCGAACATCTCGAAAACCAACGGCACATGCTCGTGCGCAGAACATCGGGCGGAACGGACTGGTTGATTCTCACGTACGGCGCGGAACGTTAGGCGTTTCGAAGTACCGGTCCCGTTTCACTCGTCAGCAACGCAAATGCGCTTCGCATCACGTGCTTCTGCGTTTCCGCGTCGTTCGGTGCGCCGAGGGGATAGCCGTGGGGGTAGGGGACAAACAGAGCGCGCGGCGGCTTCACGCGCTCCGCGACGTCGCGCAGCAACACGATGCACGTCGTTGGGATCCCGCGACTCTCGATCGCGGCGGCAAGCAGACTCACGGTCTGGTTGCACATCGGTCATATTGGAATGAGCAGCACCGCATCGACGTGATCTTCGACGAGCGCGTTTGCAACGACCGGCGCACTCTCTTTCATCAAACGACCGGGCGCGGTGATCGAGCCCATGAGCGAGAAGTGACGATGATTCGCCGCCCCGATCTCGCCGGCGCGCACGAGCTCGTGCAAGCGATCGAGCGGTAATCCGAGGTTCGCATCGGCTTTGATGCCGGAGTGATTGAACGACTTGCTGCGATGCGACTCGATCATCGTCGCGACGTTCGCATCATCCGGAATCTCGCGATACGACCAGTCGCCGCCTTTCACGTCATCATCGAACGGCGTCTGATGCGGCAGAACGAGACCCGCGGTCGAGACGAGCGCGACCTTCGATCGATGCAACGGTTTTCGAGGCGGTGCCCACGGCGTCGGATTGATGCGCCGCCAGGGATAGGTCTTCAGAAACAACCGCGTTGCGAGAGGAAGCTCGGAGAGCTCGGCCACGGCGTAATCTTAAGTAATCGAAGCGTAATCTGACCCCTCTATCGTCGTTGGTGGAGGATAGGAAAACGTGAATCTCCTCGAGCGACTGAGAGCGGCGATCGACGGTCTGAACAACTCGGACGATCTCGCGCGCCGCAAGAATGAGCTGCTGGCGCTGGTGGATGCGCTGCAGCCGAACCATGGAAATGGCAATGGAAACGGCAGCGGAAACGGGCACGGCGACGGCCAGCATCAGCGCCTCTCTCCGCGTGAGCGCGAAGTGATGAACATGATTCTCTCGGGGCGGCGATTGAAAGAGATCGCGGTGACGCTCGACATCAGCGTGAAGACGGTGACGACGCATCGCTCGCGTCTCCTTCGCAAGCTCGGCGTCGAGGACAACCTCGGGCTGTATCGCTACGGCATTCGCAACGGTCTGATCTCCGTCTAGCATCACGCGCGACATGCGCGTGATTACCGGTACCAGCGGCTACAGCTACAACGAATGGAAGGGTTCGTTCTATCCGAGCGACCTTCCCGCGGCGAAGATGTTGTCGTTCTACGCCGACCATTTCGGCGCGGTCGAGATCAACGCGACGTTCTATCGCATGCCCGACACCGCGACGTTCGCGAAGTGGGCCGCCGAAGTTCCCGACACGTTCACGTTCGTGCTGAAGGCGATGCGTCGTATGACGATGCAGACGAAAGTCGTTCCGATCGAAGATGCCGTTCGCGAGTTCTTCGAGATCGCCGCACCACTCGGATCGAAGCTCGGTCCGATCTTCTTTCAGATTCCGTTCAAGAAAGACATCGCGAAGCTGCACGGGATCCTCACGCGATTGCCCGCGGGTGCACGCGCGGCGATGGAGTTTCGACATCCATCGTGGTTTTCCGACGATGTGTACGACGTGATGCGCGAACACGATGCCGCGTTGATCGTCGCCGATACGGACGAAGTCGAGGATCCGCAATCGATCTTCATCCCGACTGCATCGTGGGGGTATCTGCGATTGCGCCGCGGCGAGTACAGCGACACGCAGTTGAAGGATTGGGCGAAGCGCATCAAAGGAACGAAGTGGTCCGAGGCGTATGTCTTCTTCAAACATGAAGACGAAGGGAAAGGCCCCGCGTTCGCGAAACGCTTCGAACGCCAGTTGCGCGCGCGTTGACGCAGGCACACGGGATGCGTACATTTCCCGCCCGTGGGTGTCCTTCGCAGCCTTCTGGTCTTCTCGTCGTTGAACCTGCTCAAGCTCCTGAGCAAGATCTTCTACCGGCAGGACTTCTCATTCATCGGCCCGACACCGCCCG
>JBQCJC010000415.1:0-3270 GCA_051953135.1 Thermoanaerobaculia bacterium
GCGCCGTGGTTTGCTGCTGGTGGTGAGGGCGTCTCGTGGCTTCGAGGCCGTGGCTATCATGAGTTCTTACGTGGTACGGATGTTTCGGCGATTCATGAGATCGCGTCAGCTACCAGAATCCAGCGAGTGGAGTCGAAAACATTTTGAATGCGGTTCGAAGAGAGCTAAGTCAAAGTGTCAATGTTCGCCTCCTGCGCGTGACGCCATCCGGGGACCTCGAGATTTTCGGAGATGAACCAAGAGAACATAAGCAAGATGTCCGGCACTGAGTCCATACCGTAATAGAAACTGGTCGCGAGTCGCCACAATTGCAGTCGGGAGCGTGCAGACAACGGCCGACGCCGCTCAACGCCCGCTGGAACGGACCACGCCCGATGCACGTCCGACGCTTGCCGTCTCGGCCGACCCACGAAGGCCGGCGTCACGTCTGGTGCAGATCAAGACGCGTCTTCTTCATCCTAGCTCACGCCAGTGCCGCGCACTGAACCATCCATAGGTCCGATAAGATATCGGCATGGCGCCAAACAAGCGATCGAGACCAACATGTTTCTACTGCAGTGCCCTCATTACCAGGAACTTAACAGGCGATCATTTTCCGATTCCGTTCAACGCAGGAGGCGTTACTGTCGTTCCTTGTTGCGTTTCCTGCCATGACATGAAAGACCGATTCAACCTTGATGACTGGCCGCAAGAATGGATCGAATGATCGCCGACTTTCCGAAGCTAAACCGTGAAACGCGGCTGTTTCTCGCGAAGTTAATGTGGCTGCATGCTGAAACCACGAAACGGCGGCATGCCAGAACGCCCGGTACTGGCCGACATCACACGCCGCGTTATTACGAAACAAAGTTCGCGGACTTCATCACGCTCTGTGAAACATCTGAACGAAACATGGTCGTGCTTGTGGCGGCACCTGAAGTCCTCGGCGATAACTACGGCGAAATGGTCGAGAGTCTCACTCGTATAGCACGGGCCGGTCTCACGCTCGCGATTGCAGGCGAGTCATGGCACGGAACGGAAACGTTTGAGCCACCGCGCCGGGATAGCGACTTCACACCGCGAAAAAGAAAGCCGCACAACAAAACAAAGGACGAGCCGTCATCAACCGCCGGCTAACTGTTCGCTGGAACTGACCACGCCCGGCGCAGAAATGACGGTGTAGCGCTGTCGACACGCGCGCGGAAGCGTGTGATCATTTCACGTCGCAGCCGGCGACGCATGCGTAACACCCTGCCGTCCGTCTGCGAAGGCGCGAATCACTCGCGCACGCTGTGCCGATTTTTACTATGAACCTCTCCGACAAGCAAAGGTTGTGGTTATTCGAACGCATCCTGCCGCTGATTCTTGTAATCGTCTTACCCGTCGCACTTGGATTGAAGCATTGGTTTCGTGAATCCGAACGCCGTCAGCGTGAGGAATTGATCGCGGCATTGAATGAACTGCCGGATGGTTCTTCAATCATGATTGATTCCAGGACCGTTACCGACCCTCGGAATGTGATTGAGGCGCTGAAGACCATCACGGAAAGTCAGCCCCATCACAGTTCACCGACCAATCCGCGACTGGTTCAAATCAAGAGCGACCACGAGAGCCTCACTGTGTGCCTTGCACGCGATTCCGAAGTGCCGAGTGAATATTGGGTGTCTACGCCGCGCAAGGATGGGTGTGGCCCGGTTTCATTGGGCGCGCCGTATTTTGGAGTCTTGAAAACGAATCGTCTTGCTTCGCACTGGGATCATCTCGCGAAATAGATCAACGGAGAGAATTTGTCCTACTCAATCAAACGAGCAGATTTGATCGCGGATCAACTGGAGCGTCTTGCGACGCAGAATATTTATCAGTTAGCGGGACAGGTTTCCCATGTCGCCTTATGGATCGCGGAAGCCGTCCACGCGATCGCGGTAAGACGGAGTTCGTTGAGGAGGCGCAGGTGTCGAGGGACCAAACTCACACTGAAGACCTCGACGCTGCCCGTCAGCGCGTCCGTCGCGCCGACCGTCGATTTTTGCTCCGCCTTTATCGTGCGAACCTCATGGACGAGGACGCGGTTCGTCTCGCATGCGGGGAAATTGGCATCGGTCCGATGCCTGAGGACTTCTAAGAATGCGGCCGGCCGAAAACCGCCCGAAATGCCTTCAATGCACCAGGATGATAAATCGTCGCATGCGACTCATCCGGCATCTTCTCGTAGTGCCATTTCAAATTAACGGGCCCGCTTGTGCGTAGCGCCTTCTCCAGCTTTCCCGCTCCAGCGATCATTCCGGGTTCGTTGCTGCTCGCGAAATAGAGCGTCCTGACTCGCCCCGTCTGTGCAATCCTTCGCAGGCCTTTTGCAGCGTCACGAATCAATCCCTCGTCATTCCACCAGAGACTTGGATCGAGGGCGATGTAGGTGTCGAACAGATCGGGCTCGGTCAGTAGCGTCTCGATCACGAATAATCCCGCCAGCGATTCTCCGACAATTGCCGATTCATCCGTCGTACGATAGCGCGCCTTGATGACCGGCATCAGTTCCGTGCGAATAAACGAACGAAACGCCTGCGAGCCGCCAACGCGCGGAGCGATTTTCTTGTCTTCGGCGTTTTCCGTGGGACCGGTCATGTCGCGACGCCGCTGCGTGTTCTCGATGCCCACAAGGATGAACGGCCGCATCGTGTCATTGCCAACCGACACCTGAATGAGGCCCATCACATGGATAAAGTCCTCGGCCACCCCACCATCCGGCATCACCAGCACCGGCAGGCGAATCTCCGGCGACGATGTGTAAATCGGCGGGCAATAAACATTGATCCGGCGCACCTCGCCTAAGATTTCGGACTGAACGGTAAACGTCTCGCCAATCGAGAGCGGCGCCACGTTCTCCGCACCGGCCGCCTGCAGGCTTGCAGCACAAATCAAAACCATCGCGAGCATCAGCGGTCGCACATCCAGTTCCTTCCTCGGCGGGGAATGATGCCACCGGTTGCGACCCGCGCCGGGAATTCCTCTCGCCGGACCGCGTTAACTGCGCTTGACCGCGGAGATGCCGTTCGGTATCTTCCGCGTCCCACGCTTCGTGGCGCATTCGTCTAGGGGTCCAGGACGCCGCCCTCTCACGGCGGTAACACGGGTTCGAATCCCGTATGCGCTACCAAATCCTCCCTCTGCTTTTCACCATCCGATTCACGATCCCCCATCGCTCCACGTAAAATCGTCGCATCGTGAATCGTCCACTCCTCGCGGTCGTCGTGGCCGTTGCGCTGCTCGTCTCGTCGAGCGCCTTCGCGCTGG
>JBQCJC010000416.1:0-8566 GCA_051953135.1 Thermoanaerobaculia bacterium
ACGTAGAGATCGCCGTTCGCATCGACATCAACACCGAGCGGGTACGTGAAGCGCGCGGAAGTGCCGGTGCCGTCGATCGTTCCCATCGTCGCGGCGAGTCCGGCAATCGTGGTCACCACGCCATCGGGCGTCATGCGGCGAATGGTGTGGTTGTACGAATCGGCGATGTAGATGACGTTGCGCGCGCGATCGACAGCCACGCCTAACGGATAGCGAAATCGCGCGGCCGATCCGGCTCCGTCACTGCTGCCTGGTTGATTCGCATGTCCCGCGATCGTGGTGACGACGCCGTTCGTGTCGACTTTGCGAATGACGTGATTCGGTGCATCGGCAACGTAGAGGTTGCCCGCGGCATCAGCATCGACGGAGCGCGGCAGCGAGAAGCGTGCATCGGCGCCTTGCGCATCGACGTAGCCGCCGCCGGACGTTGATCCCGCCAGCGTGTCGACAATGAGTTTCTGCGCGAAGAGCGAGGATGTGAAAACGAGCGCGAGCACTGCTGCGGCAGCACGATGCATGCGCAACGCGAATGCTATCTGCGAGCCAGACGCAGCAGGCGATACGTGTACACGCCGTCCGCGTAAAGCTCGCGATAACGCGCGCCGCTGTCGACGAGCGCATCGAGTTGCGCGTGGGTGAGGCCGAGGTCTTCGACGAGGCGGTCGTGATATTGAGGAATGCGCGTGGCGAAGTACTGCATCGTCGGCGCGGCCTTCGAGGAAAGATCGACGTTTTCGTAGAGCTCGTAGTTGTGTCGCGCGGCGGCGGCGAGGAAATCATCGAGCTGATGCAAGCCGGGCGCGTTGAGCGGTTTCATCGCGAATTCATCGAGCACGAGAATCGAATCGGAGAGCGTCGTGGCTTTCGCGAACAGCGTGTCGGACTCGATGTACTGAGACGATTCCTGAAAGACAATGAGGTCGTAGCGGCGTTGCGCGTCGAACGTTTCGAACGCGGCGCAATGCGCACGCACCGAGTCGCCGTAGCGCGCGCGCACCATGGCGATCTGTTTTTCATCGGGTGTGATGCCTTCGACGTCGTAGCCGCGCTCGGTGAGTTTCTTCAGCGTTGTCGCCAGTCCGATTCCGACTTCGAGGATGGATGCAGGGGGATCCGGAAGGCGGGAGAAGAGGAGCTCCGTCGATCGGTCCTGCGCGGTTCCGATCGATTCGTTGGGGTCTTCGAACAATCCGTAATGCAGATACCGCACGCCGCCCTCTTCGGCGGTGAGGATGTGCATGAAGACGTTCAGCGGATAGTAGAACTCCTTGTACGGAAGCGCGGATGACACGCGGGCATTCTATGATGCTCATCGCGCGTGAAACGGTTCGCATCCGCAGCCTTGCTCCTCGGCGTAGCGGTCGTCCTTTATCGCAAGGCGATCCGGCTGTGGTGGACGTACGACGATCCATTGCATCTGCGCCTCGTTCTCACGCATGGCTGGAACGATCTCGTCGCGATGCCGCGGCCGTTTCTTCTTGCATCGCAGAAGGTGCTGCTGCGTACGTTTGGCACCGAGGCGGCGATGTGGTACGCCGCGCAAATCGCGCTGATCGTCATCGCCACGATCGCGCTGTTTTTTCTGCTCGATCGTTTCTGCGATCTCCTTACATCGCTCGCCGCGACGACGATGTTCGTCGGCGGTCCGCCGTTGTGCGGCATCGCAACGGAATTGCGCACGATGCACGCGATCGAAGCGCTCGCGATGGCGACGCTCTCGGTCGCGCTGTACGTCTTCGCATTTCGTCGGCGTTCGATTCTCTTCGAGATTTTCTCGGCGCTCGTCTACTTCGTCTCGATGACAGCGAATGCGATGACGATCGGATTGCCGCTGCTGCTCGTGAAGATTCCGCTGGAAACGATGAACGTGCGCGCGCGCCACCTGTTGTTTCACGCGCTGGCGTTGATCGTGTTCATCGCGTGGGCGAGGCCGCCACTCGCATTCACGTCGCGCGATGCAATCGTGAATCTCGCGGGCGAGGGACTCGCGGGCATCTTCCTGCTGGCGGTGCTCGCGATCGGGATCGTGCGCGCCTGGCGCACGCGCAGCGGCATGGCGGTGGGGCTGTGCGCGATCGGAGCGATGGTCGCGGCGTTGTTGGTCAGTGAGGACGGCGTCGTGATGGTGTGGATCGTGTTCATCGCGTTGTTCGCGTTCGGCGCGTCAATGTTCTCGATCTCGCCGCGCATCGCGCTGCTGGTTTCCGCGGTGGCGGTGACGTTCGTCGCGAATCGGCAGGAGTGGGCGGGCGATTACACGCGCGCGAAGCAGATGAGCGATGAGGCGCGCGCGTTCATGACGATGGATGGTGCGTCGCTGATTCGCCGTCCGACGGTGCCGGCGTCGACGCTGGGTGAATTGCGCTGGTTGAAGGAAGTGCACGAGCGGCGCTCGATCGGCAGTGGCTGGTTCTACGACGACATTTATCTTTGCACGCACAATCTGCGCGGGCGGCATTTCTACGAGTATCACGAGGGGATTAGGCAGCTCGTCGAGGTGACGGCGCGGATTCCAGATCTCGCATCCGCGTACTGCGGGAGCTGGCGCGACGATGTGCCGTTGCGCGCGGAGTTTCATCAACGCAATGGCACGCTGCTGTGGCGCCTTGGGCCGTACAACACCGGTCGCTACAGCATCATCTTCAACAACGGTACGGACGTGCTCGAAGCGGAGCGCGACGACAGCGCTCCGCTGGTGAATCCGTCGGAAGTGACGCTGCGCATTCGGTATGACTCGCCCGAGGGATGGAAGACGTATTCGCCGGAGATCGTGCTCGATTTTCCGAAGCAATCCGATTTCACGTGGCACCGCTGAGCAAGCGGGAACGTCCATTGCGTGAAGGCAGGCGGAGGTATGACGTGAAACGAATCCTCGTTGCCGTCGCGCTGGTGTGGATTGCCGCGTGTCAGCGAGAGCAACCTGCCGCGCCGACGCATGCAGCATCGACATCGACGACACCACCGCCCGGTCCGCCGAACGTGAATGTTGCGGTGCAGCTCGCGAAGGGCGAGATCTCGCGCTGCGAGCTCGGCACCTCGCTCGATGATTCCGGCGTCGTCGCGAATGCGCAGAACACGTTCGCGCGCAAAGATCCGATCCATGTTTCGATGTGGCTGAAGGCAGCTCCGGTCGAGTTGCAGGTTTCCGCAAAGTTCATCGATGAGAACGGCGGGGAAGTCGCGGTCGTGCGTCGCGATGATGCCGGTGGAAAGCAGTTCGTGACGCTGACGCTCGACAAGAAGCTCGCGCCCGGCAAGTACAAGCTCGAAGGCTACTGGGGCGGCAACCTCGGCTGCGAGAAATCGCTCACGATCGAATGACGAGCATGCACGACATTCAGAACGTTCTCCGCAACTTCACGCAGGCGTGGGATCAGCACGATTGCGAGGAGCTCGCGTCGTTGTGGCTCGATGATGGAGTGCTCGATCATCCGTGGGGATGGCGCGCGGTCGGCCGCGACGCGGTGCGCGATCTGCTCGCGAAGGAACACGAATCGAACATGGCGGAAAGCACACTGCACATGCTCGACGTGACCGTCGATCACATTCGCGCGGACACCGCGATCGTCAACGTGAACGGCATCCTCCACAACGTTCGCGCACCACACGGACGCTTGTACGACCTCACGCACCGCCTCTCGGCGATGATGACGCGAGGACGGGAGGGGGAGTGGCGGATTCAGACGATGACGGCGTGGCCGAATGGGTGAGTTAGTTTGGTATCCGGTGCAATCGATTTCGCCAGAATCCCGGTTTTCGTTTGTGTGCAGCGATCGCAACAACGATGATTTCAGTGGGAGCATTGAAGTACAGGATGCTGTACTTGAACGTGTGCAGGATGCGCTTGCGCAAGCGACGCGACACGAGCACTCCGCTCTCGGGATAGTCGCGAATGTGGGCGATGGTCCTCTCTACGTCTTGAATGAAACGATCTCCCAGGCCAGCGACCTGTTCATCATAGAAGCGAATCGTTTCCTGGAATTCGGCATCGGCTTCTTCAAGAAACCGATACGACTTCAACGAGTCCTCGTTCGTGCTCGGGCGAACACGTCATCGCCGTCGATCGCTTTGCACCGATCCGCTTCAAAATCTGTCAGGCGAGCTTCGCCCTCCTCGATCCACAACTCCTCGTACTCGGCATCGCTGAGTGATTCGAGGCTATCGAGCAGGGTTTTCGCAAGAGACGCCCGTGCGCGATGATCGAGTTGCAGGGCTTCCGACTGTAGCTCTTCGAGAGTGCGCGACATGCACGAATTCTACGTGATGCCGTTCGCGCGGCTTGCCGGAGTCGCCGCCTAACCGCACCAAACCGCGGTGACCGCGTCGGGATGCTCGAGCAGGAATCCGTCTTCCTCTGCGTCGTACTCGATCACTGCGCCGTCGAGGCGGGAGGCGGACATGTCATCGAGCGCGAGCTTCACGCCATCGACGTCGAAGAGCTGATCGTCTTCGAGGGGTGCGTCCGCGTAGCTCAGGCGGTAGCCGGAGCCGCCGCATCCGGTCGTGAATGCGATGCGGAGGACGCGGCCGCCGGCATCGTGCAGATGCGCGGCGGCTTCGGGAGAGATCGTGATGTTCATGCAGACGGAGCGCCGTGCACGATGCGCCATTCGGCGTCTTCGCGCTTCCACCAGTCCGGATCGTGGCGCGTGAGCTCGAGGTCGCGCTCGATCTCGACGATGTGCGCGCGCTTCACGGCTTCGAGATAAATCAACAGATTGCGATCGACGGGCGTCGACGCGGCGATGAGCTCGCGCAATTTGCGCTGCATCGTTTTCTCGCGCGAGATCAGGAACTCCGCGGACTCGCGGAACGACAGCTCGCCTTCGAGAATCTCGCTGAAGATCATGTCCGAGCCGAGCGTCACGCGGACGCGCGTTGCGCTCGTCGAGGTCACTTTCATCTCGATGAGATCGCGATTCTCGCGCTCATCGATCGCGAACTGTTTGAACATTTCGCGCGTCATCGGATTCGGGAGATTCTCGGCGAGCTTCTCGAACGTCTTGTAGGCCTCGACGGTGTACTGATAGAGCAGCGCGAGCTGCTGATTGCTGAGGCCGGCCGTGGAGGATTCGACTACTGCGGTCATGATTTGCTGTGCTCCTGTCACGCTATTCGATCTTTGCCACTTTGACGACGACGTCTCCGATGAGCTTCGACTGACAACTCAGCCGGTGCGGCGGATCGAGCTCCTTGTAGGTCTCGTCGGGCGTCGGCGGCGTGAGGTGATCCCAGCCGTCGACGACTTCGATTCTGCAAGTTCCGCAGGCACCGTCTCCACCGCACACCTGACTGACGCGCACGCCGAGCTCGCCGGCGATGGAGAGAAGCGTTTTCCCCGCGGGAAATTCGCCGGTTTTCTGCGCATCAGCGAAAGTCACGCGGGGCATCGGAGGCGGATGATAACGGATTGAGGATGGAGAATTGAGGTTTGAGGATTGCTGCGCAACCTTCAGCCCCGTGAAACGGCGCGATGGGCCATGTAGGAACTGCGCACGAGCGGCGCGCTCTCGACGTGATGAAAGCCGAGGGCACGGGCCTGATTGCCGAGCGTTTCGAACTCCGCGGGCGTGTAGTACTTGCGCACCGGATGATTCTTTTCGCTCGGCGCGAGGTACTGGCCCATGGTGAAGATGTCGACACCCGCGTCGCGAAGATCTCTCGCGACTTCGAGAATCTCGTCCTCCGTCTCGCCGAGGCCGAGCATGAGACTCGACTTCGTGAGCGTTCCTTCGCTGCGCTCTTCGTGCGCCCAGCGCAGCAGATCGAGCGAACGTTGATACTTCGCGACGGGACGCACCTGCGCGTAAAGCCGCGGCACGGTTTCGATGTTGTGCGCCAGAACTTCAGGCGTCGATGCAATCACGGCGCGCAACGCGTCGCGGTTGCCTTCGAGATCGGAGATGAGCACTTCGACCGCGGCGCCGGTTTTCTCACGCACGGCAAGCACGGTTTCGGCCATGTGTTGCGCACCGCCGTCCGGCATGTCATCGCGATTCACCATCGTGATGACAGCGTGCTTCACGCCCATTTTCGCGACGGCTTCGGCGACGCGACGCGGCTCATCGGCATCAGCAACAAGAGGATTGCCGCGGCCCACCGCGCAAAACGTGCAGCGGCGCGTGCAGATCTCGCCGAGGACCATGAACGTTGCGGTGCCGGCGTTCCAGCATTCGAAGATGTTCGGGCAACGCGCTTCCTGACACACGGTGTTGAGCGCGTAGTTGTTGATCAGTCGTGAGACCGGAAGCTCGGCGAGGTCGCCGGGCACTCGGATTTTGAGCCATTCGGGGCGCACGCCGGCGCGCTTATTCACTGGGGTCATATCGTTACGGGCAACATCTTCGCGAGACGTTCGAGCGCTTCGCGATCGTCGGTCCAGCGAATCCTTTCATACGCTTCGTCGAACGTAAACCAGCCGTACTGGTCGTGTTCTTCGGGATCGATGCGAATGGGGAGTGAGGAATCGAGCTCGGCGCGATAGGCGATCTCGCTGGCGATGATCGGGCGATCGGCGTAGCGAGACTCGAGGTAGTTCGATTCGATCATGAACGATTGCGCGAGTTGCATCGACTGCGGCTCCGCGGCATGACCGGTTTCTTCGATGAGCTCGCGCTTCGCGGTGGCGTACGGATCTTCGTTCGGCTCGATGGTGCCGGTGATCGGTTGCCAGAAGTTGCCGCGCTCGGGACGTCGATGCAGGAGGAGGATGCGATCTCCGTCGTGCACGAGGATTTTCACGAGGCGCAATGTCGCCGCTCGTGCCACCAGCTCCCGTTCAAACACCTCGGCGAATTTGACCGCCAGGATCTCGCGCACTTCGTCGATGTCGAGGGCGCGTCCGAGCTGATGTGAGATCGACGTGACGCCGGTGCCTTGCAGTCCGCAAGGCGTGATCAATCGGAAGTGTGCGAGGTTCGTGTTGACGTTGAGCGCCCAGCCGTGCGACGTGACCCAGCGAGCGACGCGCACGCCGATCGCGGCGATCTTGTCGTTGCCGACCCAGATGCCGCGTTTGCCTTCGACGCGCTCCGCGGTGATGCCGTACTCGGCGACGGTGCGAATGAGGACTTCTTCGAGGTTCGTGACGTACTTGCGCACGTCGCGCTTGCCTTCGCCGAGGTGAACGATCGGATAGCCGACGATCTGTCCGGGGCCGTGGTACGTGATGTCGCCGCCGCGCGTGGTCTCGAAGTAGCGCACGCCTTCATGCGCGAGCAGTTGCGGTGACGCGAGGAGGTTTCCGGCATCGCCCCCGCGCCCGAGGGTAATCACGGGCGGATGTTCGAGGAGAAGGAGTTGATCGGGGATTTCCCCGCGCTGCCGCATCTCGACCAGTTTTTGCTGGACCTGCATGCCGTTTTCGTACGTGACGACGTGAAGGAGGCGGAGATCGCAGGGACGCATGGGCAGTGGTGGGTAATTCGAAAGTGAGGCTCGTGCATTCCAGACCCGGCGCGCCCCTGCAATGTCGCATGCCCCCCCCGGGCCGGCGGTTGCGATGATGAGTTTCATCTGCGCCATCATCAGATCGGCGCATTCACCGCGGTGCACAACCAGTATCCGGCGAGCTATGCGCTCGAAGAGCACGAGCACGAGCTGGCGACGGTCTATCTCGTGCTGCGCGGGAATCATGTCGAGCGCACCCGGCGACGCGGTGAGGTCGAGTGCGGTCGCGGATCGGTGATCTTCTCGCCGCGTGGTTCGCGGCATTCCGATCATTACGGCACCGCGGGTGGCGAAGCGTTTCTCATCGAACTGCCGGCGATGCTGCTCGAGCGCGTGAAAGACGGCGGTGTGCTGCTCGATGATCCATTGCACATCGCTGGCGGCGCCGCGACATGGGCGATGCAGCGCTTGTATGAAGAGACGCTGCACCCTGACGAGCTGACGCCGTTGTCGTTCGATGGCTTGATGCTGCATCTGCTGACGTCGTTGCGTCGCGAGTCCACGCGTTCGCGCGTGCAGGCGCCGGCGTGGCTCGCGATTGCACGCGAACTGATGCACGATCGTTTTGCCGAGCGCCTTTCGCTCGCGGATGTTGCCGCGGTTGCGGGTGTGCATCCCGTGCATCTGGCGACGACCTTTCATCGCTGCGTCGGTACGACGTTCGGCGCGTACCTTCGCGCGATTCGCGTCGCGCATGCGAAGCGTGCACTCGCTGAAACGCAACGCAGCGTTGCGGAGATCGCACTCGAGTGCGGGTTTACGGACCAGAGCCATCTCACGCGCGTTCTTCGCGAGGCAACGGGATTGACGCCGGCGCGCTATCGCCGAATCGCGAATCCCTGAATCTCGTACAAGGCGCCTTCAGCGCGTGCAAGACGGCGCAGCGCTGCGCGTGCTGCAATCGCCTCAATGAAACGCCTCCTGCTCGTGCTCTTCACCGCGACGATCGCCGCAGGTCAGACGACGGTCGAACGTCTCGATGCGTTGTTCGCGCCGTTCGATGGTGAGCCGTATCTCAACGGCGGCATTCTCATCGCGGAGGATGAAAAGGTCGTTTATCAGCGCGCGTTCGGGGAAGCGGATGTCGCGATGCACACGCGCAACGAGATCGACTCGC
>JBQCJC010000417.1:0-2092 GCA_051953135.1 Thermoanaerobaculia bacterium
CGAAGTCGAGCACGCGGCGATGCTCGTTGGTCGCGGCGAATGGCAAGTCGCGGACGAGATGCTCACGAGCGCGCTCGCGACGATCGAGATCAAGCGACCGCTCGCGATTCCGGGAACGGCCGCGCAACTCGGCGACCTGCGACGGCGACAAGGTCGTGTCGCGGAAGCGTGCGCGTTGTTCTCGCGTGCCGAGGGAACGACGCTGTCGATTCTTGGTCAGGCGATGATCGCGTTCGATCGCGGCGACTCGGAACGTTGCGCGGAGCTCGTCGATCGATTGCAACGCCGGCGCATGGCGGAGAAATGGGTCGAACGCGCGATCGCACTGGAGTTGCTCGTGCGCTCGCGCAAGGACGAGAACGCGTTGCGCGAGTTGCGCGAGACGGCGGAGAAAGTCGGAACGGATGCGATTCGCGCGCATCTCGCAAATGCCGAGGCAGCGATGACGACGGAGCTGAAAGATGCGCGACGCTGGCTCGAAGACGCCGTCGATCTGTTCGAGAAAGCGCGTGCGCCATACGAAGCCGCGCGTGCGCGCATCGAGCTCGCGAACGTGCTCCAGCAATCCGGCCGCGAGCAATTTGCGCGCGAAGAACGCGCGCTCGCGAACGAGACGCTGCGCAAGCTCGGCGTCGCTTCGGACGAGAAGCGTGCGGCGTCGATGCTGACGAAGCGTGAGATCGACGTGCTGCGACTCGTCGCGAAAGGCATGAGCGACAAGGAAATGGCGGCATCGCTGAGACTCAGCGAACACACGGTCCATCGCCACGTCGCCAACATCCTCGGCAAGCTCGACGTCGGCTCGCGCGCCGCGGCTGTCGGCATGGCCGTTTCCGGCCATCTCCTCGAATAGCCAATTCGTGCGAAGGCGTGCGCGCCGCGCGAACCGATCGTGTGTCTCGTAAGGAGACTCACGATGACCACGGTTCTCGCGGAACAGACATTCGACAGGAAATGCGCCGATGCGTTTGCGGAGCGCATGGTGCAGACGCTGAATGGCGGCGCGGTCTCGCTGATGCTGAGCATCGGGCATCAGGTTGGGCTGTTCGACACGCTCGCCGAGTTGCCGCCATCGAGCAGCGACGAAATCGCGAACGCGGCGAAGCTCGATGAGCGTTACGTGCGCGAGTGGCTCGGCGCGATGGTGACGGGCCGCATCATCGATTACGACTCGCGGGCGCACACGTACGTGTTGCCCGCGGAGCACGCGGCGTCGCTCACGCGTTCCGCCGGCGCGGACAATCTCGCATCGATCGCGCAGTACGTTCCGATTCTCGCGAGCGTCGAACAACCGCTGCTCGACTGTTTTCGAAACGGCGGCGGACTCGCGTACTCGTACTTCCCGCGCTTTCAAACCGTGCAGGCCGAAGAGACGACGCACGTGTTTGATGCGACGCTCGTGCAGCGCACGCTGCCGCGCGTGCAGGGACTCATCGAGAAACTCGAAGACGGCATCGCGGTGGCGGACATCGGCACCGGCTCAGGACACGCGATCAACGTCATGGCGCAGGCATTTCCGCTCAGCGACTTCACCGGCTATGACGTTTCGAACGAAGGCATTTCGGTGGGCCGCTCGGTCGCGCGCAAACTCGGACTGGCGAATGCGCGCTTCGAATGGCGCGACGTCGCCACACTCGAATGCGCGGAGTCGTACGACCTGATCACGGCGTTCGATGCGATTCACGATCAGGTCGCGCCGCGCGAAGTGCTGAAGCGCATTCACGCGGCACTGAAGCCGGGCGGCATTTTTCTGATGGCGGATATCGCGGCGGCGACGGAGCTCGCGGATAATCTCGCGCATCCGCTCGGTCCATGGCTGTACACGATCTCATCGATGCACTGCATGACCGTGTCGCTCGCCGACAAAGGTGAGGGACTCGGCACGATGTGGGGCAGGGAGAAAGCGATCGAGTTGCTGCGCGAAGCGGGATTCTCGTTCGTCGATGTGACGCAGGTGGAAGGCGACATCCTCAACAACTACTTCATTGCGCGGCGCGGCCGATAGAGCTGAACGATGGAGCGGCGGGGCCCGCCTGGGCTGGGTCGGGGGCGGGCGCCGCCCGGGCTCAGCTTTTAGTGGCCGCTTGGGTGG
>JBQCJC010000418.1:0-10414 GCA_051953135.1 Thermoanaerobaculia bacterium
TTAAACTGGAGGGGGCGAGAGGTGGCGCGGCAGGATCTTCCCCCGCGGCAAACCAAATAACTTGGGGCGGGCTGAGCCCCCGCCGCTCCACCAGGACACGACAAACCATGGAATGGCTGCAATGCATCAACTGCCCGGAACGCTACGACGCGCTCTCGATTCGCTACACGTGTGATTGCGGCGGGCTGCTCTCCGTTGAACGTGACACGATCATGGATCGCAATTCGTTCGATGACCGGCGCACGTCGCGCGCGCCGATCGATCAGAGCGGCGTGTGGCGTTTTCGCGAAGGCGTCGTGAATCTCGATCGCGTGATCACGCATCCCGAAGGTTCGACGCGGTTGTATGAACGCAACGGACTTTTCTACAAACACGAAGGCGAGAATCCAACCGGCTCCTTCAAAGATCGCGGCATGACCGTCGCCGTGACGCAGGCCGTTCGCGTCGGCGCGCGCGCGGTCGCATGTGCATCGACGGGCAACACGTCCGCTTCGCTCGCGGCATACGCGGCGCAGGCAGGACTGCGCGCGATCGTGTTCGTGCCCGCGGGCAAAGTCGCCAGCGGCAAACTCGCGCAGACGCTCGCGTACGGCGCGACGTGTCTGCAAGTGCGCGGCGATTTCGATGCAGCGATGCGACTCGTGCGCGACGCGTGCGACAAGCTCGGCATCTATCTCGTCAACTCGATCAATCCATTTCGCATCGAAGGGCAGAAGACGATCATCTGGGAGCTGCTGCAGGACCTGCACTGGGAATCGCCCGATTGGATCGTCGTCCCCGCCGGCAACCTCGGCAACACCTCCGCGTTCGGCAAAGCGCTGCGCGAAGCGCACGCGAACGGCTGGATCACGAAGATGCCGCGACTCGCATCGATTCAAGCGAGCGGCGCGAATCCATTCTTCCTCAGCTACGAAGAGCGATTCGCGACGCGCCATCGCGTGCAAGCCGAAACCATCGCCAGCGCGATTCGCATCGGCGATCCCGTCAGCTACGACAAAGCCGTCGACGCGATTCGCGTGACGAACGGCATCGTCGAGCAGGTCTCGGATGAAGAGATCATGGCCGCGAAGCGTGAGATCGACGGCATGGGCATCGGTTGCGAGCCCGCATCCGCCGCGACACTCGCCGGCGTGAAGAAGCTCAAAGCCGCGGGCATCATGAAAGACGGCGAACAAATCGTCTGCGTGCTGACCGGCAACATTCTCAAAGATCCCGAAGCGAACATGCGGATGGAGAATGTGGTGGAGATCGATGCGACGCTCGAGGCGGTCGAAAAGGTTTTGTGATCGCAAAACAAAAGGCGACCCGAAGGTCGCCTTTCATCAAAACCAAAAGCCTCGTGTAACTACGACTTGAGATGCTTGTTGACCAGCGCGGTCATCTCGAACATCGAGACCTGATCTTTGCCGCCGAAGATCTTACGGAGCTTGTCGTCGGCATTGATCATCCGCTTGTTGGTCTGATCCTGGAGGCCGTTGGCCTTGATGTAATCCCACACACGCTTCGTCACTTCGCTGCGCGGAATCGGAGTGGATCCGACGATCGCGGCCAGGTCGGCACTCGGCGTGACTTCAGCGGCAAGCCCTTTGCCGCCGCCCTTCGAAGATGATTTCGTAGCCATTTCAACCTCGTCTTTTTTCGTTGCGGCCTGGATTCTGTGCCGATTTCGCGCTGGACGTCAAACGTGAAAAAGGGATGATTGCGAACAGCTCGTTCCACAAACGAGCGCTGCCGTAAACCAAAGGAGGTTCTTTTTCGAATGAAGTCCACTCGTATCCTGGTGCTCCTGGCTCTCGCTCTCTTCGCCGCACCCGCGCTGTTCGCGGCGGACTTCGGCATTCGCGCCGGACGCTACAGCGACTCCGAACAGAAGTTTGTCGGCGCCGAGCTTTTCGTCCCCCGCGGCGCCGTGAATCTCAACCCGAACGTCGAAGACGCACTCGAAGACGACGTCACCGCGGGCACCGCGAATCTCGATCTGACGTTCGATGTATTCAGCACCGCGGCCGTGCGTCCGTATGTCGGCGCGGGCGTCGGTCTCGCGTACGTAGACGCGAACGGCAGCACGCACACCGATGTTCTCGGCAATCTCATCGGCGGTGTGCAACTCGATCTGCCGTCGATCAAGCCGTACGCGCAGGTGAAGTACTTCCGCGTGCTCGACAACGGTGACGAGAGCGGCGACGCCGAAGACGACATCGCATTCACGGTTGGAGTGCGGTTCTAACGCACACGACGCGGACTCGTTCTCGCGAGCGAGTCCGCTCCGCCATCGCAGTTCAGGATCTACGCATCGTATATTTTTGCGTCACTCCTGATTGCCGCCTATATTCATTTGCGTCCGGATAGCAAAATGAAAGGCGGTACTCAAAATGATCCGTTCGTTGGCTCGGAACCTCGCGCTCGGCGCGATCCTGCTGGCCCCCGTGGGCTCGGCACAAACATTCAACCCCTGGGATTTCCGCGACGACCTCGGCACGCTGCGCAAGACCCAGAGCGGCGTGCCGCGCGTGCAAGCGACGGCCGCTGACATCAACCGCGATCGATGGCGCACCACGGAAGACTTCGCGTCGCGTTACGTTCAGGAACGCGGCATGCCGAACGCGGGCTCGTTCGAAATCTGGCGCGTGCATGAAGATCTCGGACAGGCACACATTCGTCTCAAACAGCGCATCGGCGGCCTCCCGGTGGTCGGCGCGGATCTCATCGTTCACGCGGACCTGGAGACTGGCAAGGTCGCCGGCGTCAATGGTCTTGTCGCATACGACCAGGATCTTCCGCGCACCGCAACGATCGAAGCGAACGATGCGATCCGCAAAGCGATCGCTGAATTCGGATTCGCGGGAGCGCGCGTCGAGCGTGCGCCGGAACTGGTCTACGTCGTCGATCCGCAACGCAACGTTCGTCTCGCGTGGTCGAGCTACGTCTCGTACTCCAGCGCGAACGGCGCGGAGCTCGATCGCGTCTTCGCGGACGCGCTGACCGGCAGCGCCGTCACACGCCATCCGCAAATCATGCGCGCGAAGAATCGCGAAATGTACGACTGCGCGAATCAGAGCACGTGGGCGAATTGCACGTTCATGTTCAGCGACAGCACCGGTACGCCGTACGACTCCGTCGCGATCGCCGGATTCGACAATGCCGGAATCGCGTACGACTACTTTTCCGGCGTGCACAGCCAGGATTCATTGAACGACAACGGCGTCGTCATCAAACAGGCCGTTCATGTCGGGAGCAGTTCGAACACGCAGGCCGGATGGTTCACCAGTCCGGTGTGGACCGTGATCGGATACGGCGATAACGGCGCGAATCCCTCCCCCGCGGAGTGCGTCGATGTCGTGACGCATGAAATCACGCACGGAATCGGGTGGCACATGCTCAGTCTCATCAGCATCGGCGAAGCAGGCGCGATCAACGAAGGCATCTCGGACGTATTCGGCGCGGCCGCTGAAGCATGGGATGCCGGCGCGGTCACTTCCGCAACGTGGCAGATCGGCGAAAACTGCTACGCCTCGCCGGTGCGCTACCTCGACGATCCGCGCAGCAAAGCCAATCACGCCGACTACTACCCCACGCGCAAAGGCGACATTCACGGCGACGCCGGCATCACCGGACTGGCGTTCTATCTCGTGTCGCAGGGCGGCTCATCGCCACGCGGACCGGAAACATTCAGCGTCTCCGCGCAGGGGATCTCGGTTGCCGAGGCGATCTTCTTCAAAGCGCTGGTCACTTACGGCTATTCGTCGATGAGCTTCCGCGACTGGCGCGACGCGACACTCAGCGCCGCCACCGCCCTCTACGGCGCGTTCTCCTCGGAATACAACGCGGTGTGGAACGCGTGGGCCGCGGTCGGCAACAACTGGGACTCGAGAAACAGCTCGCTCACGACCGGCAGTTCATGGACGAGCGCTTCGTACACGACCAGCACAGTCGGCTATCACACGGGCCAATACGCGGGCCCGTCGGGATTCCATCTCTTCCTCGAGTACTGGGATGGCTCGACGTGGATCATCGCGGACAGCGTGACGTCCTGCGGCAACAAGCTGATCGAGTACTACACGATCGCCGGCACGTGGCGCTGGCGCATCTACGCGAACAGCGGCTCGGGCGCGTACTCGCTGTACTACAACAAACCGAAATGAGATTGCGCGAAGCGGGAGCGGCTCACGCCGTTTCCGCTTCGCTCAACACCATCCGTTCCGAGCGCACGCGCAGAATCGCGCGCCACACGAGATACAGCGCGAGCAGAATCAGCAGCGCCGACGTCACGCCATTCACCAGCGCCATCGGATCGAGCTTCACGCCCGTGAAGTTTTGAATCGTCAGCTTGATCAGCGCGTAGAGCGTCGTGACGAGCACGAACAACATCGGGATCAGCGTGAACGCGATCTGCTGGCGGCGCTGATGCAGCCACACGGTGATTGCGAGCAATGTCAGCGCGGCGAGCAACTGATTGGACGCGCCGAACAACGTCCAGAACTTCACCCACGATCCCGGTGGCGCGAACGAGATGAAGTACACGGGCAGCGCGACGGTCATGATCGTCGCGAGCAAAGCACTCGCGCGCGACTTCCAGCGGAACAGCTCCTGAAGAATGTAGCGGCCGAGGCGAGTGGAGACGTCGACGGTGTCGAAGACGAACGTGGAGAACGCCATCGCACCGAACGTGATCGCGAAGTTGCGATGCTTCTCGCCGATGATCAGTGTCATGAAATCGCCGATGCCGTTGCCGTAGATCGTGCCGGGCTTCAGTCCGGTGAGATCGCCCTGCGCGACTTTCATCACCGTGACCATCGCGATCAACGCGACGAACGCTTCCGCGAGCATGCCGCCGTAGCCGACGGCTTTCATGTCCGGCTCGCGATCGATCTGCTTCGACGTCGTGCCGCTGCACACGAGTCCGTGGAATCCGCTGCACGCGCCGCACGCGATCGTGACGAAGAGGAACGGGAACAGCAGTCCCGTCGCTTTGCCGCTGTCGAATCCTTTGAATGCGGCCTGTTTGATTTCGTAGCCGCCGAAGAACACGCCGATCACGCCGAGGGCGAGCGCGAAGTAGAGAACGAATCCGCCGAGATAGCCGCGCGGTTGCAGCAGCGACCACACCGGCACCATCGACGCGACGCAGCAGTACGCGAGGATGAGCATCGCCCACTCTTTCGCGCCGAGAACGAAGTATGTCGAGTACATCGTGCCGAGCCAGACGGAGACGAACGTCGCGGGCACGAAGATGATCGTCAGAAGCCACAGCGGAGGATCTAGAAACTTCTGCACGAGTCCCATGAGCACCGCGAGCAGGAGATAGAAGATGCTCGCGGCCGCGACGGCACCGCCCGGATGAAACGCGGTGGCGGTGTTCGCAAGCTCTTCGCCGCCGGTGACGAAGCTCGATGCGGTGATGTCCGCGAACGCGACGATGACGTAGACGAGCGCGAGCCAGATGAACGCCATCATCGCGACACCGGCGCGTGAGCCGAGGTGCTCGCGCGTGATGTCGGCGATGGAACGTGCGCCGTGTCGCACCGATGCGGCGAGCGCCATGAAGTCATGCACCGCGCCGATCAGCACGACGCCGAGTCCGATCCACAACAAACACGGCAACCAGCCGAACTCCTGCACCGCGATGATCGGACCGGCGATCGGTCCCGCGGCTGCGATCGCGGCGAAGTGTTGTCCGAAGAGATAGAACGGCTTCGTCGGAACGAAATCGATTCCGTCTTCGAGTTGATGCGCGGGCGTCGACGCACTCGCATCGATGCGCACCAGTCGCGAGATCCAGCCGCCGTACCAGCGGTACGCGAGCGCAATGAGGACAAGAAACCCGACCGCGATGAGGGTTAGTTGCATGAGTTGCGATTATGCATGAGCTATGGAGTGCGGCAGCGCGAGCTGCCGCTTGAGACAGCGGCGGCTCGCGCCACCGCACTCGATTGTTACCCCTCCCCGTTTTGCGTGTTCGCCGTCTCCCGCAAAAAATTGTTCAGGCCGAACAACGACCCCAGCGCGTCGTGCCAGAACGGCGCGCCGAGGCTCAGCAGCATCGCCATGACCAGCCATCCGATCACCTGCCATCCGCTCGTCGGCGCGAGATCCGCGAATGACTGCGGCGGCTCAATCCCCATCGCCGGATACGACATCGACGCGGAATCGAGTTGCTGATCGAGTTGTGCCTTCAGTTGCTGCACGGTTTGCGGATCGGTCGCGGCGTTGATCATCGCCGTGTACTTCTTCTGAATCGCGTCGGCTTCGGCGAGCACGCGTTGCTGCTGCACATCGCTCGTCGCCAGACGTTTGTAGATCGCGAAGACGTCGGCGTTGAGAAACACCGTCAGCGCGAGGCTGATCAGAAACGCCCACGTGCGCATGTGCCGCGTATAGCGCTCCTGAAATCCGAGCATCACCGTGTCGTACCACGAGTCGATCGCCGCGAGCCGCTCCTGCACCGGCGCGATCAACTGCGACAGCCGCGCGTGTACGTTCGAGATCGCGGTCGACAACTGCTGCGCGGCATTGACGGCGCCTTGCAGATCCGCGTTGTTCGGATCACTCGCCAGCGCCTGTTCGAGTTGCGACTGCAGATCGGCGACGAGTTGCAGCACGTTCGCGATGTCGAAGCTGCGAAACGCCATCACGTCTTTCACGAGCAGACGAGGATCGAGCGTCTGATTCTGAAAGAGCGTCGCCACGTGAGCCGCGATCGGCGCAAGTGCGCTGCGCAATTTCGTGAATGTCGCCACGGCATCGGGCGTGAGCTTGATCTTCGACACCGCATCGACCGCGTTTCGTGCATCGGTGATCGCGTTCGAGAATTGCTCGACGGCTGCTTTCATCGGTGCGGGCACGATCGACGATCCTTCGATCGACGTGACGACCTTCGCGAGATCGGTTTTCGAGATCGACTCGATCGCCTGACGCCCGATCACGGTCGTGCGTCCAAGCTCATTGAAGTGCTGCATCACCTTGTCGGCGGTCGCTGAATTCTCAGCCGGCGCGCTCGAGGCGATGTAGTTGAACAAATCGCCGATCGATTTCTTCAGTTGTCGCGATTTGAATTTGAAGAGCTTCTTCAGAAAGGTCTGCACCGATTGCACGACCATGCTGAGCAGAAGAATGACGACGACCACCGAGATGACGGTGTCGAGGATGCCGAGATCGATAGCCGGCATTGCGGATCTCCTTCGTTCGTGATGGCTGGACCGAAGGAGAGAGTTTAAGCCTTACTCGGACGTGGTGATCAGATCCGCGTACTCCGGATGCTTCTTCAGGTACGACTGCACGTACGGGCACTGCGGCACGACCTTCAATCCCTGCGCGCGCGCGTCGTTGAGCGCGAACGTCACGAGCTCTCCCGCGAGGCCCCGTCCCGCAAGCGCGTCCGGCACGACCGTGTGCGTGAAGACGATGCGATTGCTGCCTTCGCGGTCATACGCCACGTAAGCGGTGTTGCCGTCGATGGTGGTTTCGTACTGCGAGCGATCTTTGTTGTCGCGAATCTCAGTCATGTCGTGCGCTCCCGCTGCAAACGCAGCGCCTCCTCGAGCATGTTCGTCGGCGTATCAATTTCCATTGTGAATCCGAGGTGTCGCAGGGCGATGGCGAGTGTCTCGCGCACGCGCGCTTCATCGAGCGCCGGCAGCGGCAACGCGCCATCGCGTTTGCCGAGCTTCGATCCGTCTTCGTTTACCACGAGCGGCAGATGTGCGTACACGGGCCGCGGCAATCCCAACGCGCGCTGCAATGCGATCTGACGCGCGGTCGACGCGAGTAAATCCGCGCCGCGCACGACCTGCGTCACGCCCTGCTCTCCGTCATCGACGACCACCGCGAGTTGATACGCGAACAAGCCGTCCGCACGACGCACGACGAAGTCTCCGCTTCGCTCGCCGACGTGTTCTTCGACGTGTCCGACGACGAGATCGTCGAACGCGATGATCTCGTTCGGAACGCGAAAGCGGATCGCGCGCGCAACGCGACCTTCCGCGATTCCACCGCGACACGTGCCGGGATACACGGGCTCTTGTCCGAGCGGCGCGGATGCGGCGCGCTGTAATTCCGCGCGCGAGCATGCGCAGTCGTAGACGAGTTGCTTCTCGCGCAGCTCGTGCAGCGCACGCTCGTACAGGTGCGTGCGCCGCGATTGCCACACGATCTCGCCGTCCCACTCGAGCGCGTATCGGCGCAACGCATCGAGGATTTCGTCCGCGGATCCGGGAACGACGCGAGGCGTGTCGATGTCTTCGATGCGCACGAGCCAGCGGCCGTTCTGCGCACGCGCGTACAACCACGAGCCCACGGCTGCGACGAGACTGCCGAGGTGCAGAGGACCCGTGGGAGATGGCGCGAAACGCCCGATGATCGGCACGAGGGACGAACATACCATCGGGACACGGAACGCCGACGCCATCGTCGGCTGGATCGCGGGCGCCACGCCCGCGTTGACGCACTGACGGCGACGATGGCGTCGCCGGTCCAGCCGGCGAAGGCGCCGGCGCTCCCCTTATCCCAACGCTTTCGCGATGTACTCATTCATCGCCGAGTCCAATCCCTGCTCCGCGGCAACCTTCGTCTCGCCGCGATACAAATTTCGCAGCGACTCTTCGATCCCCGGATCGCCGCCGGTGAATTCTTCGATCAGCGATCTCCACTTCTTCGCCAGCGCCTGCACGCGCGGATCTTTCGGATCGGTGCCGCGCGCCATCTCCGCGCGCACGTCCTGCATGAGCCGCGGCCATGCTTCCTGCACCTCGCGCATGCGCGCTTCGCCGAGTTGCTCGCGTCGTTGCGCGAGCGTCTCGAGTTGTTCCTTCGAGTAGTACTTGTCGAACATCGTCATCACCTCGATTGCGTTGATGAATTCATCGGCCGTGGCCGACTCGTAGTGCTCCGCGATCGCTTCGAGACGCGCGCAGAGCTCCTGTCGCGCGGCGATCTCCGACCGCAGTCGCGCGATGTGAATGTCGATGAAACGCTTCGCGTCGGTCTGCCGGCTTTCGAGCAACTCGCGGATCTGCTCGAGCGAGAACCCCATCTGCCGCAGAGAAAGAATCTGCTGCAGACGCATGACTTCCTCTCGGCCGTACAGCCGGTGACCGGAGTCGGTCCGGTGCGACGGAGAGAGTAGTCCGATCTCGTCGTAGTGGTGCAACGTCCGGATCGAGACACCGGTCCGCTTTGCGAGATCGCCGATTTTCCAGTGCGCGTTCGCCATCGTGAGCACAGGCTAAAACCTCACGTCACGTGAGGTGCAAGCAGTTTTTTGTAAGATTCACGCATGAAGAAACAAGTGCTGGTTCTCTCGACGGTGCTCCTGGTGTCTCTGAGCGCTCTCGCTCAGGAACAACAACAACCACAGGCCGCGGACGCGCAGACCGCGACGGCTGCCGATAAAAACATCGAACTGATCACCAACGATCTGCATGCGCTGTCGCGCGTGACGGGCGTCGCGGAAGACATCAACCGCTCGCGGCAGATTCTTCTCGCGATCACCGACTCGGACGTCGACACGCTGCGCATGCCGCGCGGCGACGGCACGTACAAGTGGGTGTCGCTGCAGCGCGAAGAGGGTGGCCGCGTGCGCGACGAGAAGTCGATCGAGTACGTGAACACGGAGAAGGAACTGCGCAACGTCACGGTCACCGGCGCGAACGGATATCGCGTCGAAGTGCTCGTGCCGAAGAAGCGCAACGTGGTCTCCGCGAACAATCGCGTGTGGGTGCGCAACGTGCTGGTCGACTCGACGAGCTTCGACGGCAAGACGTCGCATCACGAGCTGCCGGTGAACGCGTGGGTGAATCCGGGCGATGCCACCGGCGTCGCGCTGCCGGAGATCGGCAAGTCGGTGAAGGTGACGGCGGAGCTGGGAGTGGAGAGCGGCAACAAGGCTGCTGTGGCCGAGGTCGCGCTCGTGCAGGCGAAGCTCGTCGACGATCCGAACAGTCCGTACTTTCCCGCGGTGAAGCGTCTGCTGCAGGTGCGCGAGCTCGCGGCGGCGAAGGACATCAATCGCGGCGCTTTGAAGAACACGCTCGATGAAGCGCTGCTGTCGCTTCCGGGTCAGCTCGAGAAGCGTACGGCGGATCAGGCGGAAGCGGCGCGCGTGCGCAAGCTGATGGCCGAGCAGGGCACCACCACCGGCGCCATCAACCTCGGCGACGCCACACCCGACGTCGTCAACGAGCTCGCCGAAATCTCGCGCATGCTCAGCGGCACGCTGCAGGAACAGACGGACGCGCGCGCAAGACTCGATGCGTTGACGGTGAAGTTGAAACCGGCACCAGCGCCGGTGCAGTAGTTCATCGGTTGTGGGGGTTTTGGGTTTTGGTTTGGTGGGTGGGCGCCCCCCCCCCCCCCCCCCGGGGGGGCCGCAGGGGTGGGGGTGTGGGTGGGGGCGCCCCCCCAAACAAAACCACAACCC
>JBQCJC010000419.1:0-43350 GCA_051953135.1 Thermoanaerobaculia bacterium
CACCGCACTGTTTGGGGGCGGGGGGGGGGGTGGTGGGGGGGTTGGCCCCCCATGGTGTGGGGGGGGCGCGGCCAATGGGGGCGGGGGGGGCTCCCCCCCGCCCCCCCCACCACGCTCCTGCTAGCATCGCGACCTCGATGACTTACGAAGATCACTTCTCCGGCCACGCCGAGTCGTACGCGAAGCATCGCCCGCGCTATCCCGAAGAGTTGTACACATGGCTCGCGTCGTTGCCGCGTGAGCGCGAGCTCGCGTGGGACGCAGGCACCGGCAACGGACAAGTGGCCACCGCACTCGCATCGCACTTCGCGCGCGTCATCGCCACCGATCCGAGCGCCGATCAACTGAGTCACGCGTTACCGCACGAGCGCGTCGAGTATCGCAACGAATCCGCCGATCGCGTGTCGTTGCCCGATGCGTCGGTCGATCTCATCACCGCCGGCGCGGCCGCGCACTGGTTCGATCTCGATCGCTTCTACGCCGAGGTGCGTCGCGTTGCGAAACCGCGCGCGGTGATCGCGTTGTGGTCGTACGGACCGCGCGACGTCGCCGACGCCATCGCACCAATCGTGAATCGCTTTCAGGAAGACATCCTGCGCGACTACTGGCCCGAGCGCATTCGCTACGTGCACGAGCGCTACGCAACACTGCCCTTCCCCTTCGAGGAAATCGACGCGCCACCCTTCTTCATGAGCGTCGACTGGACTCTCCGCGAATTCCTCGGCTTCCTCGCCACCTGGTCCGCATCCCAACGCTACCTGCAGGAACACGGCAAACACCCACTCGACGCCGTCGCCACCGATCTCGAACGCGCCTGGGGCGGCATGGACACGCGACAACGCATTACGTGGCCGTTGTTTTTTCGCGTCGGACGCGTTTAACGGGTCCGACTTACGGTTCCTGAATTCGCAGTGAATACTTCGCCAAGGGAGTCGCTTCTTCGGAGCCGAAAAGCGCCAGTTCGTAATCACCGACTTCGTACTTGTCCGTAAAAACCTCGATCGGATACGAACCATCGGCGGCGCGCCTGATCCCGCTCCGATTCCAAACCTCATCGCGAGAACCATCCGCGCTCAACACATACAACACGAATCGCGCTTCCGCCTGTCCGGACTCCGGCCGGTACAACGGCTTCAATAAATATCGCGTATTCGGGAAGAGCACAGCAGGTGGTCCGAAGGATTCGCCGCGCGTCGCGGTGTCGGCAAACAGCACCTTTTGTACGACCGGGCGGGAAGCCTGCCGAGCGCGTTGCGTCCACACATATCCAGCAATGCTCAGTGCGATCAGAAAACTCGCGGCAATCGGCAACCATATTCCGATCCTGCGCATCGGAACCACAACCGCCTCTTCGCCCACACGTTCCCGAATTTTCGCAATGTCTGCCTGAACGTCCGCATCCGACAACTGGCCGTCGTCGTTCGCGGGAAACGGCGTCGTCATTACATGCGCCAGTTCGGGGTAATACGACAGGCGTTCGCGAACCTCATCCGCGTCCTCTTCATTCAGATCACCGCGCATCAACGCGTCGACTTCATCGAACGTCGGCGGGATCACTTCGCGACGACGTTCCTCGCGACGTTTGTGTACAGCAGCATCCAGATCCGATTTGGTAATCATCACTCCTCCCCCGGTCCTTCAGGGATCTCTGGTAATCCCTCGAGGCCGTCGTCCAGCAACTCCTTCAGCCGGTTCCGTCCGGCGTGGAGCCGCGATTTCACCGCAGAGATCGAAATGTGCAGAAGGTCACCGATCTCTTTAATTGAGAGGTCATCGACATAGAAATATTCGATACAGAACCTTTGCCTTGGATCGAGCCGATCGAGCGCACCGCGGATAAGACGTCGGGTTTCATCCCGACGAAGAATGTCCGCCGGGCCTGGGTCTTTCGACGGTAAATCGACGAGCACGGATTCCGAGACTTCCGTTCCGCTTCGTTTCGCAGCGCCTTGATCGCGACGAAAGTTGTACGCGAGGCGACGAGCGATTTGCTCGAGGTAATTCCATTTCGCTTCGCCACGATAGTCATCCTTGCTCTTAAGGACACGAACAAAGACGTCCTGGGCCACATCCCGCGCCGCGTCCCCAAGCCCGAGCTGACGCAGAAAAGTCAGCAATTTTGGGTAATACCGGGTCAATACCTCGAGACGTTCGTCTTCGCCGTTGGCCATTGCGTTCCTATATCATTAACTAACTCATTCGTCCGGTAAACAGTTGCACCTTTGCGGAGAGAGGTGTGATGCACAATTCCTTAACGCCTGGGTTCCGGCGAACGGTCATCCTTTCGCTGGCCGCAGGCCTGCTCACAATGCATTGCGAACGCGAGCGAGCGATCGCGCCGAGTTCCAGCGAAGATGCAAAGCCCCCGGAGGTCCTGCGCGTCACAGAGGCACGACTGTCCGGCTTTGGTATCTGGCACCAATGCACCGCCGTCGCGCGGAAAGACGCGCTCATCGCTTCCGTCTCCTGTGGCCCGGCAACCATTCCCCCTGATCTGGTGTCGATACCGGACGGTGGATGCAATCGGCCCATGAAGACGATGATCGACGCTGTGCGACAGCTCGCCTATGTGCCTGCATGCACAGACAAAGCGATTGCGAAACTGGAATCACTGGCGCTTCCCAATCGCGACGCCGCGGCATTGAGCAACCTGTCTGCCGCGTACTACGTTCGCGCTCAACGGACGGATCAACCAGCCGACATCGTGCGCGCCCACGACGCGGCATTGGTTGCGACAGAGATCGCACCGTCAATGCCAGAGGCGGTCTTCAATCGTGCACTGGTCGAAGAAGCGCTTGGGTTTGTTCCAGACGCGATTGCATCGTGGGACAGTCTGCGCAAAAGCCCAATTGACGACGGCTGGGCCAAAGAAGCCCGCTCGCACTGGGCGCGGCTGACGAAAGAACAAACGATCGCTCGCGCCATGGCCTGGCCACTTCACGAACAGCGATTACCGGAGCTCGCACGCGCCCACGATCGAAACGCAATCCGGCTATTGATTCAGCCGTATCAGGATGCTGCACAACGGCTCGTCGAAGAAACGATCCTCACCGAGTGGGCGAAGGCAGCATTGACGGGTGACGAGAAAACGGCCAGTGACCGTCTCGTAATTGCCGCGGAAATCGCCGCCGCGCATCAACAACTGGCGCACGACAACTATTTGCTGGACGCGGTCAATGTCGCGAAGAACACGACCGATCCCGTCAAACGCGCGGCCTTGATTCGCGGACACATCGCATTCAGCGAGGGCCGTGTAATCGAGAGAACGTTTCAAGCGAATGCGGCCGAGAAATTCGTCAGGGCCGAGGCACAGCTGGCAATCGCCGGCAGTCCCGTGAGACTGAAGGCGATGATCGTGCGCGCATCGTCGTTGCTCGTCAGCGGCAAGTCCGACGAAGCGACGGCGCTGCTGAAGCGCGTTGCGCGCGAAGCAGAGCACCGGCATTACAAAACTTTGCTTGGGCGCGTACACGCCGGCTACGGCCTGGCTGCGACGCTGCAGAGTCGCTGGCTCGACGCGCTGGTTTCCTATTCGAAAGCCGAATCGTTCTTCGAGGACGCACAGGACAACGAAAACGTCACCAATGCGCTCAGTCGCAAAATCGGCGTGCTTCGGTTCATCGGCAATCACTCGCTGACATGGCGCGAGGTCTTTCGTGCCCGAAGTGGCGCACGCGCACTCGCCGATCCGCAGTCTCGCCACTTCTTCCTCGGTGAGAGCGCGTTGTGCGCACTGGAGCTCGGCTACCCGCGTGTCGCACTGCGTTATCAAAACTCTGCGGTGACGCTACTGGAGAACGAGCTTGCCGCGCATGGCAATGATGAGGCCCTTGTTCCACGATTGCGCGGCAATCTCAGCATCGCCCTTCGCGGGCGCGCCGCAATTCATGCGCATCTTGGAAACAACAAAGATGCCGAAGAAGACCTTCGAGGCGCATTTCATCGAATCGAGGCGGATATGCCGCTCGAGGATGCCTCGATCCTGAACGGGTTTCGCGCGCGACTTTCCGAGGTTCGGGCTCAAACGCTTGCGCCATCGGATCGCCAGGCGGCCATCGGCGCCTTGACGCAGGGGATTGGCTTTGCGTCCAAAACACATTTCCGATCCATGCGGGCATCGCTCCTCGTTCAACGCGCGCGCCTTTACCGGCTTGCGCATGAACGCGACAAGGAACTGATCGACCTGCGCAACGCGCTGGACGAGTTACAACAGGAAGAGATGGCCGCGGTCACCAGCTCCGCCGCCAAAAAAGGCGCGCTTCCTACTGAAAAGATGTGGTCCTCGTACTTCGCGCGTTATCAGGATTCGTATCGGCAGGTCATTCAGGCACTCATTGAAAACGGCGACGATCGCTCGGCATTCGATTATGCAGAACGGGCACGCGCGTTCGAGCCCTTGCATCTGATTCTGAGTCGCAACGACGTGCCGGTGGATTTTCGCAGGCGCATTCACAATGGAAAACCGTTCAGCATTGGCGATGTCGAAGAGATCCTGCCGGCCAACACCTTTCTGCTGCAGTACAGCGTGCTCGAAGAGCACACGTACGTATGGATCGTGTGGAACGGCGACTTCGTACGCACGACGCTGCCGATCGGCAATGAAGCAATCGGCCGATGGACCACGGCTCTGCAGCAATTCGCGTTTCATCGTGATGCCGAGAGTTTCGCCGCGGCACTGAATGCGCCTTATGACGCGTTGCTGAGAGAACCGCTCGCGCGCGTGGCCAAGCTCAGGAAGCGCGGTACGGTCCCGAAAGTCGTCATCGTTCCGGACCGGATGATGCACGGGCTGCCGTTTTCCGCTTTGCGTGATGGAACCCGGCACGTCGTTCAGGATTTCTCTGTTTCGGTCGAAGCGAGTGCCACTCTGTACGCTTATTCAAAAGCGCTCAATGACGCGCGAACGTCGATGCAACCACAATCGGCGTTACTGGTCGCCGATCCCGCGTTCGATCCTGCACTCGAATTGACGCAAAAACTCGATCGCCTGCCATTCGCACGGGACGAGGCATCGAGAATCGCCGCACTGTACGAATCGGAACTGGACGTCCATCCTTTGCCCGATACGGATGCGACGATCCCTGAATTTCTCCGGCTCGCGCATGACAGCGCGATCGTTCACATCGCCGCGCACGGCGTGGCCAATCCCGATACTCCTTCGAGCTCATTTCTCCTGTTTGCGCCGGATGAACAAAATACCGGCGTTCTGGAGGCGGTGCGACTGCTGCAGGATCTGCGGCTGACACAGGCCCGGCTCGTCGTCGTTGCAGCATGCAGCAGCGCGGCGGGTACACCAGTCGGTCCGGAAGGCGTCGCACCAATCGTTCGTCCGCTGATTGCAGCCGGTGCACCCGGCGTAGTCGGCACATTGTGGAACGTCAGTGAGAATCCGGCTACGGCCGAGCTGCTGATCCGCTTCCACCGCCATTATCGCGACGGTATGGATGCCGATGACGCATTGCGTCAGACACAACGGGACATGCTCGAGGATCCGGACCTCGCGCGTAGCTCCGTCATCGTCTGGGCGCCGTTCCAGTTCATCGGCTTTGCGTCCTCGCCGTTCGCGAAAGACACAAGGAGATGAGGAATGGAATTCATACTGAGGATTTTCTTCAGCGGCTTGATCTCGTTCGTTCCGAGCGCCGACGGCAAAGAGCTCACCGTATTGATGATCAAGACCCCGCACACGTACAAGATGGCCGACGGTTCAGATCTCGCCCATCACCGGCCGCTGTTTCTTGCTCGTTCGTCAAAATTTAAAGACACCTGCCGCGAAGACGACTACAGCTCAATCGCACAATATCTTTACAGCAACAAAACGCCGCGCGACGCGTTCAATGCCCTCAATGGCGCGCTCCTCGGCGGTGCCGCATGGGAACTCGCCGACGCGGAACTGCATGTAGTCGGCCCGGAAGATCCGCTGGCGATCCGCATGGGCGCGCGCGGACGAGATGCGAATGGCGCGCTGCATCGCGTTCCGACGACACCGGAAGAACGCGAAGACTTCACCTGGGTCGCCGATATGACCGAGCTCGCGCCATCAACGCAAGGCTTCAAATCGTCTCTTACCGGAACTTCCGATCCGGGAGACCTCGTCGCCGCGCGTCTGAAGCTGACGAGCGGTGAAGTTCTCACGTATTCGATCGTGAAGGTCGATCAAATGGCGCGGCCCATCTATTTCCGCCAGCCCTCGGGCGCAGGTCCGGATGCGCCATATTCACAAGCAGTTGCGACGTGGGTCGAAGCAAAGATCCGCGTGCCGGGAAGTTCATTGGAGATCGTCGACAAGAACATTCACGACGGCACATACCGCCGCAAGATGTCTCTTACGCCGGTCAATGGCGTTGTCGAAATCGCGCTACTGAATTTGCCACCACTCACGCCTCCGGATCCTGAAGCCGTGACCGCGGCCCCGCTGCCTGGACAGCATTTTCAGATCTACTACGACCTCACCAAAACACCGCCCGCACAATCCGCGCGCCTCGTGCCACACCTGCCGCTCCAGGCCGTTCCATCCGATCCGGAACAGGAATGGGGCACCCTGCATGTGCGCACGTCGAACCTGTGGTACTCGAATCTGCTCGAGATGCTCGGCCTCAATCCACGCGGGAAAAAAGGCCCATACGAAATTGCGCTCTGTCCGATCACGAGGGAATGACACCATTGATAATGACGGCCTGCGCGGCGCAGGCCGTCATTTCTTTCGCTCCACGAGGTAATAACTCGCTTCCTTCGAAACACCATCACTCAGGGCGTGCTGTCTTGGATGGCCGTCGAAATCGAGATAGAACACATTTCCGGACCGGCACCAGACCGAGATTTCTCTGCGGCCGTTCTGCTCGACAATATTCAGACGATCAATGATCTGTCGCGCCGGAAGAATGATCCCGTACCAGAGCTCTGTGCCTCGCTGAATTCCGGCCGCGTAAGGCGGCGCTTCACCCGCCACGTGTTTCGGATCGAGAGCAAAAACGGCGTCGACATAGCCATCCATTTTCAACGGACCACGAAGATCATTATTGACAGCAGCCACGATGATGCGCGGATCGGCACTATCCGTCGGTGCACCAATGACGAGGCGGTGCATGTGTCCCGGGTGCCAGTACGACGCAAGCAGCTTACCGGTGTAATCGAAAATCGTCAGGCGGGACGGATACCATCCTTCCGCGTCGATTGATAACGCGACGATCTCGCGCTTCCCGGTACGAAACAGATCGCCGGTTGCCATCGCGAGGATGGCCATCTGGCCAGCGCGCGATCGGTCGTAAACGGATTCTCCAGCGGTATCACGCGTCCATCGCAGTCGTCCCGCGGCATCGAATACGAACAAGTGCCCTGCATCCGCACCATCACCAGCGACAGCGAGAACGATTTCCGGCTTCCCGTCACCATCCAGATCCGACAGTTCGGCGTGTTGTAGTTGTCCTCGCACGATACCGCCCCACAATGGGACGCCGGCGGCATTGAAAACCTGAAATCCATTGCCTTCCTTCTCGACGCGCGCGACATCCATCCGCGAGATCGTGTCCATGTGAGCAATGAGCGCCTGCAACTGAGCCATTACGCGAGTGATCTGCAATGCCATCGATGAGGAATCACTTCCACAAACCGCAAGAGGCATGGCCCGGCCATCCTGATCCGTAGTGACCTGGATACCTGCTTTGACCGCGCCGTCTTTGTGCTTTCGCACCCACGTAAGAACACGTTGATTGACGAAATCAGCCAGCGATTCCACGGTAATCAAGCCGCGAGCGTCGGTATCCGCGGCGCATCGCAAACCGTCCAGCATCGCCGCGGTAAAAACACCGTTCTTTCGCTCATCGTCGTCGAACGCAAAAGAGCCCTGTGCGGCCGCATAAAACGTCGCGTTTCCATGCGCCTTCCCTAACGCCGTCAACAGCGGCGCCGCGGAGTCAGGATCGGCTGTCGTCGCACGAGCACGTGCGCTGATCCGGCTCCGGCATGTGTCCAGAAGAATCAGCGAGCGTGATGCATCGGAGGTCGTGACGATATCGAAGATCTTACTGATCGACACCGCGGTCTCGTGATGCTGCAGCAGTGAGCTGGATGCGAGCGCGAACGGCTCGCCATCAACACTGAAGCCGTGCGTCGCAATACCGACAATGAAAATGCCGTTCCGGCCGGCGCGCCGGGACTGACGGTCCAGCAGCGAAAGAATGTCTGGTTGCTCCGCCGGCTTGATTTCAGCGCCCGCCGCCCGCAACGCCTCGAGCCTTTGTTGTGACTCCGCCTTCCGAGGATCACCGGATAGTGCAAGAGCCACGCGCTGCGGGATTACCAGCGATGGGGTGCGCCCGAGCGCAACCTCGTACGCAAGGTCGATCGCATCATCCACCGCATAGCGCACCTCTGTCAGGTCCGGATCATGTGTAAAGCGGCGAACACCTACAAACAACGCGGCCGATTGAGAAGGATCGTGAACTCCTCCGATTTCCTCCGCAGATTCCGGAAGCGCCGCCGAGCGCACTCCTTGCGCATGACTCGGAAGTTCGGCAGCCAGCCAGAGAACAAACGCGAATCGCCGCAAAAACACTCGCATGACAACTCTCTCCGTTTCTCTCGTGTCATTACCCATGTCGCTAAAGACACGAAACGCACCCCGGGACATTGAAGAGAGGTCGAGATGATCGGCCGATTGCGAAGGTTGGCGTTCGCCGTCGTGGCAGTATTGCTAACGAGTGCAATTTGCGCGGACGAGCCGCACAAACGCGCGTTGCTAATCGGAATTAACGATTATTCGGCTACACGTCTGCGAGGCACGAAAAAATCCTCACCTCCTGATCGCTCGTGGTCGAATCTCGACGGTTCGGTCAATGACGTCCGAATGATGCGCGAGATTCTCGTCGCTCGTTTCGGATTCGCCGATGCCGACATCCTGACGCTAACGGACCAGAGCGCGACACGCGCCGCAATCACCAACGCGATCCAGTCGCAGCTCATCCAGCGCTCACGAAAAGGCGACATCGCTTTCTTTTATTATTCAGGGCACGGCTCGCAGGTGCGTAACTCGGCATCCGCGGAAGACGACAAGCTGGACGAGTCGTTCGTTCCTGCCGATTCGCGCAATGACGAGCAGGACCTGCGTGACAACGAACTTCGCGACTTCTTCAATCGCATTCTGGATCGCGGGGCGCGGCTCACCGTGGTCTTTGATGCCTGCCACAGTGGCTCTGGTGCGCGCGGCCTCAATGGAGGATTAAAGCAACGCAGCGTCAATCCCGACCTACGCGATGTCGCCGATCCTTCTGTCGCACCGAGTCCGGAAGATCGGGGAGCGTTAATTCTTAGCGCAACTCAGGATTTTGATCAGGCATACGAAACCATCGATTCCGAAGGCCGGATTCGCGGCGCGTTTTCCTGGGCTCTTGCTCGCGCAATTCGCGACTCACAACCTGGCGAACCCGCGAGCGACACGTTCATTCGCGCACAAGCGCACCTGCGCGCGGAAATGCCCGCGCAGGTCCCGGTGCTCGCCGGAAATGTGGAAGCTCGGCTTAGTCCGTTTCTCTCATTGAACACACGACGCGGCGCAAATCCGCATACGCCGTCTGTGGCAATTGAGAAGGCTTTGCCCGATGGAAGCTACCTTCTCGTCGGCGGCTGGGTAAACGGTCTAACGGTCGGCAGTCGCTTGCGCGTATCAGGATCAGCACCTGTAGAGCTCGAGGTCACGTCGCTCATCGGCGCATCACGCGCCACTGCGCGACTGACAACGGCCGTGCGTAGCGCGCTCCCTTCCGGGGCGCTTCTGGAAATCGTCGAATGGGCCGCGCCTCCATCGACAAAACTGCGAATCTGGATTCCCACCGCTCCCGATCTCGAAGTCGCGACCGCGGTGAATTTGCGTCGCATCCTGAAAACACCTGGCGTGCGGTGGGTTGACGATCCCACGGAGACAACACCGACGCATCTTCTGCGCTGGCGGCAGCAAGCATGGGAACGCGTGGCATTCGGATCGATTGTGAAATCGAAATCCGCGCTCAGTGATCCGTTTCCGCGCGACAGTACGGTATTTATTCAGTTGCCGGCGACGATTGCGCTCGCAAGCGAATTCGACGATGTCGAGGGTGTCGAGCTCGTTGACGGGCCACAAACGGCCGAATACATCCTCGCGGGCCGGGTCAGGAATCGAGAAGCCGAGTACGCGTGGATTCGTCCGCGCGCGCTTGGCCGGGATCGCGAAGGCAGCGCCATGCCGGCCCGTAGTGAATGGGTCGCGGCAAATCAATCGACGACCGCCCTCGTCCTTCGCAATGACCTGCGCCGCATCCGGCGCGTGCACGCGTGGCACGACCTCCCATCACCACCGCCTGAACATTTATCCCACTACACGGCAGAAATTCGCGATGCTGAAACGCACGAGCTGGTGACGAACGGCCCGCTCATCGCACCGAAGACGTATCAAGTAGTGCTGCGACTCCGCTCCCCTGTACCGCTCGATCCACTGTATCCCCGTTATTACTACGTGTTCATGATCGACAGTTACGGAAAGGGGGTTCTCCTTTTTCCGAAACGCGAGCGCGGCTCTGTTGAAAACCGGCTGCCACAAACGCGAGTCGCGTCACAACCGCTCGCGGAACCGCCCGGAGAAATCCCCTTAGGCTCTCCCGCCACTTTCTTCGTTACCGAACCATACGGCCTGGACGCCTACTTTGTGCTGTCGACTGACGAAGCACTGTCGAGCACAGACAGTCTCGAATGGGATGGAGTGCGCAGCGCACGCGCGGCTCCACAGAGCGCGCTGGAGCAACTCTTATCCGAATCGTTACACGGGGGGCGAGGCGGAGAACCAATCCGAATGCCACCGACCTGGTCGATCGAAAAAATCATCGTCGAATCAATGGCGCCGAGGAGAAATCGACAATGAGATGGATCCGTTGTCTGATCGCTACCCTGTTATGTCTTCCCACGATCGTTCGTGCAGACGAAGCATTCGAGAACATTACGAAAATGATCGCCGCTGGGCGAGCATTGGAAGCACGGCAGATGCTCGCCAGCACGCTCGATTCATATGTGACCGCTCACGACGAAACGAAAGAGGCGGTCACTCTTGTACTCCTCGGGCTTACAGACGCATCGCTGCACAATGTAGAGGCGGCTCGCAACGAGTTACAAGACGCGAGCAAGAAATTCATCGCGCATCGTGACTACATGGGCGCGTGGTTTTCTCTATTCGCGCTTTCGACGGTGGAATACAACGAAGGACGCACCGATCGCGCACTGGAGATTCATAAGCAAGTCATCCAATTGCTCGATGAAGCCGAGCGTCCTGAGGCATCGTTCAAACTCGACTCGCTGGCCATGCTGGCGCCGGCATTTGGCGCCGACCCGTCATCACTGTCAATGATGACCTCGGCCCCTGAAATCGTGAAACCGTTGATGCTCCGGTTTCTGATCATTGCGTCGTCTGACGCGTATGGAGCAGCTCTGATCGAGCACGGCGATCTCGACGCCGCGGAAGAACAACTCACTCGCGCTGCCGATGCCGCATTGATGTTCGGCGGATTATTCGACGGAACGGTCTATACGCATCTCGGGGCATTAAGACAGAGTCAATGGCGACTTCAGGAAGCAAAGGAGTGCTACCTCAAGGCTCTCAAAGGCGCCAAAACCATGGGCGCGATATTTACACCAACGATTGCCGGCCGTTTCGATCCATTTTTCGAAGTCAATGTCATGACTGACCTCGCGACCCTCGAGGTCCTGACCGGACATCTGGATGAGGCACTGGCATGGAATGACAAGGCATTACAGGCCACTCGGGCGATGTCTAACCCAAAACGCGAAACGGCACTGCTCGAAAAGCGCGCAGACCTGCTGTCAAACGGCGGTCAATACGACGCGGCCTTGACGCTTTACCAGGAAGTACTGGAGCTCGCGACCAAAAGTGACGACCTTTATCGCCAAGGCTCCGTTCGAGGCAGCCTGGGTGCCGTGTGCATGTACCTCGGCAATTACGGTAGTGCTACGAAACACTTCGAGAAATCGATCGAGATCTATCAAAAACTCAAAGAGCCATTTCTCGAAGCGCCAAGCTGGATCGCGCTCGCCGAAACGTATCTCGCACTGGAAGACCATGGCAACGTTCAGAACGCGCTCGACAACGCGCGCAAAATGGCCGCGCAGAGCGGATTCGGTGCGGCCGCTGCACTGGTGGACGTAATCGCGGCATCGAAAGATGTACACGAAGGACGCGGAACACTCGAAGACGTCGATACGACCATGCGCGCGATGATCAACCGACCGGACCTGAAGTCCTACGCACTGAGTCAGGGGATGCGCGACTTCCTGGCGAATATGTCGACGATCGGGAGTCGCGGCGGCGAAATCAAAGTCCCCGAACAAATGAGGTCCCTCTTCGCGCCGATGGCCGCCGCATTCCAGGGAAAAGCGGCCTTACAACGAGGCGAGTACGCCAAGGCGCGAAAACTCTTCGAAGACGGATTCGCAACAAGCTCGAGTCACGATCACCGCGCGGGCCTGCAGGCTCTCGTTGGAACTGCCTACTGGCTCGAAGGAAAACCCGATGATGCAATCGCAGCGCTTCGCAAAGCCGCCGATGAGCTCGAACAATCTGCATTCGATGTGAAGGTCGAGGAGCTGCTGGCAGGGTATCTGGGCAGCAATCGTCGCGTCTATTACGACCTGCTTCTGGAAATGCTTTCCAGACAAGGTAAGGGCGACGATGCATTCGCGCAGGCCGAACGCGCACGCGCACGCGCGTTTCTGCAATTGATCGGCAATCACCGCCTCAACCCCAATCGCAGTGCCGATCCGCAACTCGTCGCCGAAGCGGAAAACGTGCGTGCCGGCATTGTCGACAGAGAAAACGCAATCGCCGCGGCGCGGCCAGAAGCACTAAAGCGTCTCAACGAGGATCTCTCGCGCGCACGTCAGCATTATCGGTCGCTTACGATTCGCGCGAAGGCCACAAGCTCCGAATACGCCGACGTGATTAACGTCGCGCCGGTCGAGATCCAAACCATTCGCCTCGACTTGCCGGAAGATACGACCCTCATCAGCTATTACGTTTCACCCACTGCCGTTCATGCCTGGGTTGTCGACCGCGAGTCGGCGAATTACGCGCGGCTTCAGATCGATACAAACAGCCTCCGCAGAATCGCTTGCTGGGCGAATTCATTCGGCGCCAACGAATCTCGTGGAGCGTCAGCAATTCCCTGCGGCGAGAGTAACGGCAACCCAGCGGATTTCGCGTATGACGCTTTGATTGCACCGCTTCATAAACACATCCGTCATCAGAAACTGGTCATTGTGCCGCACGGCGTCCTTCATTACGTGCCATTCGCCGCAATGCACAATTCGAGCAGCAATCACTATCTCGTGCAGGACTTCACGCTGACCTATGCGCCGAGTGCGAGTGCGCTGCGGTTCCTTCGCGCGAAAGAAACGCCAGTCCGGGGAACCGCGCTCGTCCTGGGAGATCCGACCACGCCGATCTCAGGACTTAAACCTCTATCCGGTGCACGACAGGAAGCCGCCTTTGTCGCCAACCTGCTCGGCACGTCGGCTTACGTCGGAAACGACGCCCGTGAGAATAAACTCTACGGCGTCGGCGGTAACGTGGACCTCGTGCATATCGCAGCACATGGGATTTATGACCCGGTGAATCCGCTATTCAGCCGAATTGCGCTGGCCCCGGGCGATAAAACGGACGGCAGCCTCACTGTGCACGAGATCCTCTCATCCGTTGATTTGTCGGGGGTGAATCTCGTAGTGCTGTCCGCCTGTCGCAGCGCGGTCGGCGAACGCAGCGGCGGCGACGAAATCGTCGGCCTGACGCGTGCGCTCTTATATGCCGGAACACCGGGCGTCATTTCCACGCTGTGGAACATCGATGACGCGGCCTCCGCGGGGCTCATGAATGAGTTCTATCGCCGGCTCACAAGCGGAGTTTCCGTCGCCGAGGCACTGCGCGCGGCTCAGGTGAGCGTTCTCGAGAGCAAGGATTTTTCGGATCCGAAGTATTGGGCCGCCTTCACGCTCAATGGGGATCCACAAGGTCGCTGGCATCGCGCCGATGCCACAGGCAACAACGAATAAGAGTAAGCCGCCGGTGCGTTCGAAATTCGTGGCTGTACCGCTAATCGCAATCGCGCTGTTCTCATGCAATGGTGAAAAGCGCCGACTGACAGCGGAGATCGAGACCATGGAGCATCGTCGAGCTTCGCTTCAGCGAAGGCTCGATGAGAGGCGTAGCGATCTTCGTGAGTCCGAGGATCAGCTGCACGCACTGCAGCGCGAGCTCACTACACACAATACCGAGATTAACGAATTCATCCTCCAGCATCGCATGGCGGCGACCTGCCTTCGTGCCGCGCAAATCACGCTTGGCGATCACAATGAATATTCACAACAGCTGGCCCGCGCCGCGGGTTGGGGTACTGTACTTTGCACCGTGGCGTTGCTCGATCAGCGATTCGCTCGTGAAGTCACGATAGTCGCCAATCGCGTCAATACAGCCGATGCCCGTGCGCGCGACCTGAAAGAGCAAATTCAGCGCGCGCAGCAGGCGGTCGATGGTCAGCAAGCACGAGTGCGGGACGACGAAGCCGCACTGGATCAGGTTTCGGCCGATATCGGCGATCTCGAATACCGCCTGTTGCAGCAGTGACGCGACCGTCGCAGGTCATTTCGTGTCTTGTCTGATGTGAAATTCGCGGCAGCGCTTGCTTTTGTCCTGTTGTTCGCCGGCAGGCTTGCAGCAAAGGAAGGGCTGGACCTCGTCGTACTCCTCGATCGCTCCGCCAGCATGGCCAGCGATCCGCGCCTTCCCAGCCTGTTTCTGCAAATGACCGTCGATTTGCTGGCACGGAATGCAGCGGCATCTCACGTCGAGCATCGCCTCGCGATCGTCACGTTCAACCGCTCTGCCACCGTCTCGCTGGAGTTCACAACGGTTGACAGCGACAGTGCGTCGAATCTGCGCAAGCAAATTGCCGCCATGTCATTGCTTCCACGCGGAGAAACCGATCTGCTGAAGGCATTGACTCGGGCCGACGGTCTATTTCAATCGTTAGACTCGGCCACTGAACGTCGTCGAGCATTACTTCTGGTAACCGATGGTGTGCCCTATCTCCGCGGCGCGAATCTGCGTGAGTATCACGCGGACTTACGCGCCTACGTCGCTTCACACTTCGTCGGCGTCACGTTGAATGTTCTGCTCTCGGGTTCCAGCGGACTGTCACTCTTACGATTCTGGCGAACTCTGACGCCACTCGTTCAACATACCCGTCGCACCGTGCCGGACGTCATTGCTGCGGGCCACCTGGCGTTGAGCCGCCTCGCGGGAACACAGGTGTCGGAAAGCGCATCCACGGTGAAGCAAGGGGAGCCTGACGTTCTAATCGTGCCTCCCTATCTCGATGTTGTTGTATTTGACGTGTTTCGCGCATCAAGCGAGATCACGGTGGAAATTTACCAGCCCGGTGCAACAACACCGTTGCGCAATGGAGTCGCGGGCGTCGAAGCATTCGGAATCGGCGATCTTCTTTCGACCGTGGTCGTGCCTCGCCCTATCGCAGGTGTCTGGAAAATCCGAAAAAGCCACGGTAATGCGCGCGTGAGAATTCTATCCGAGCAGTTCTTTCCGCGTGGACAACTACTGCACCCGCCGTCCAATACCACCATCGGCGAGGGACGCTTAACGATTATCTACAGCGTACGCAACGGCGACCACAGCGCACTGCGTGAATTAACGGAATATCCCATCGAGCTCCAGTTGACCCTCGGCTCACCCGATGGTGCACAGAAATCGATCATCATGCTGCGCGACAAAGTCTATGGGCCCTCGACCTTTCGCAGCAGCACTCCGGAAGATTGTTCAATCACTGGTCGCTACTGGACAGACGTTCGCATCACGACCACGGATCTCCACGGGCTTCGCTTCGAGCTCTTTCGCGATCGATGGTCAGGATTTACCGTTGCGGCTAAGGCACAACCGGCGAGCGCATTGCACCTCTCGCGACCGGCGATTACACGGGAATCGATTGATCTTCGCTGGATGCTCCTGACCTTGCCGGTCGGCGTGGTCATCGCGATCATCGTGATTACAAGAGCCCGCAAACCTTAAGCCGGCTGCCGTGTCTTTTTCATCGTCACGGGAGCAGACGGTGAGAGCGCAAATCGGGCCGTATGAGATCGAGCGGGTTCTCGGCGATGGTGGCACGGGCGTCGTTTACAAGGGACGCCATAAGTCACTCAATCGCTGGGCGGCCATCAAAACGCTGCTTCCGAAGAACTCCGGCCTAACGACACTGCGCAAGCGCTTCATCCACGAAGCACGCGCGCAGGCACACCTCAATCATCCGAATCTCGTTGCGGTGTACGACTTCATCGAAGATGCCGATACCGATGAGCTATTCATCGCGATGGAGTATGTCGAGGGTGACACACTCGCGGAGGTTCTTGCACGTGCACCGAACAGCCGCCTCTCGATCGCCAGCGCATTGCCACTCTTTCGGCAAGTCCTCGAAGCGTTGAAGTTCGTTCATGGCAAAGGAATCATTCATCGCGACATCAAGCCATCCAATGTCATGGTCTGTGGATCCGTTGCGAAGCTTACGGATTTCAGCATCGCATTAATCCCCGACGCGCCCCGCCTGACCGGCCGAATGCAAATTCCGGGAACGCGGCTGTACATGTCGCCCGAACAGTTGGAAGGCGAGGAGGTCGATGCACGTAGCGACATCTACAGCGCCGCACTCGTTCTCTATCGAATGCTTGCCGGTTGCGACGCGTTCGACGTGAAAGAGTACATGGCACAGGTGCACGAGCGGCGCGCCCAGCCGCGAGACTTGCGTTTGCTCAACGACGAAATTCCCAAGGGCGTATGTACAGTGCTTTCGACTGCATTGAACCCGGACCGCCAGAAGAGATTCGCTTCCGCTGCCGCATTTCAGGATGCATTGATCGATGGAGAAGCGGTGTTTCTACAGATCCCAATCGATCGTCAGGAAGCAACTCGTACGCACGTCCCGCCGGACGAGACCACAATCGTCAACATCCCAATTCAATCACACACGGAACAATCGTCCACGCCTAGGATGCTCGTATCCGGGGTGCTGCTTACCGGGACGTTACTCGCTGGAACGTATGCGTTCGTCGCTGTCGATCGACACCCGTCTCCACTGAACCCACCGGCTGTGCGCCAGCCACGGCCAGTGCAATTACCGGCCATTCCGCCGATCGATTTCACTACGACTACAGTGACACCGATCAAGTCAGTACCCGCTGCAACACCGAAACGTAAATCCATGCAAGGCATCGCTCCGGCAATGACGATACCCACGTTTAATTCGCGTAATGCCGAACTGGAACGCGAAGAGCGTCAACGCGGGGAGCGCGCGCGGTTACGTGAAGAAATCGGCGCTGCGCTCGATCGCGCGGAAGCGGCATTAGCCAGCGATCAATTCCTCGCTGCACACGAAGAGCTCGAGAGCGCAACGCAGAAAGCGCAAACGCTGCCCGGCGAATTCTGGCAGGAGCGCGAGGAGATCGCACGAATGCGCCAGAGGATCCTGGCCGCGCAGGTGGAGGCGCGCACAAAGCAACAGAAAGATGAGCTCTGGCGAAGTCGCATTGCCGAGATCCATCGCCATCTGCAGGCCGGTCGATTTCCTGAAGCGAAAAGCAGTGCCCAACTTCTCGCCGACGATCCCGCCGCGCCGGAACAGACGCGCGCGCAGGCTCGCGAGCTTTGCGAATCTGCCCGCAACGAACTGATGAACGCGTTCCAACAAACGCAAACGGGAGAAACGACGAACAAGGTCCGGAAACCCTCGACACCGCCGAGGAAGAAATACTAGGAGCGTCTCAATGCGCCGGCAACTCGCATCCTTACTCGTCTGTACGGTCTTGATCAGTGGCTGTGCAACAGGAACAACTCCAACAAAATCCGCGGCTAAACCGTCAAACGTAAAAGAATGGGTTGCTTTACAAAGTCGCGCCAGGAAGAAAGCGATGGTCGGATTTCTCGTTGGTGCGGCGCTCGGTGCTGTCAGTGCCAGTATCGGCGGCGGAAACAGCGACGATGTGCTGAAGCAAGCGCTTGCCGGCGGAGTTGCGGGGGCCGTGGTCGGTTTTGCAATCGGCCGCCATCAGGACCGCGTCTTTGCACAACGTGATGACGCGGTGCGGCAGACCGGCTACGAACCTTCACAAGGGTATATCGCCATTGTCGAAGAAGTAACGTTCAATCCCTCGCAACCAAAACCCGGACAAACGGCGACTCTATACGTTCGATATCACGTCTTAGGACCCAATCCGAACGAGCCCATCAGAGTCAAGATGTTCCGCGGGCTCAAATATGGCGACGATTATGTCTTCGGCGCGGGTCCGAACGAATTCATCGTTCCGAATGGCGGTGGAATCGTCGAGTCGACCATGCAGGTCACACTGCCGAAGAAGGCGCCGGAAGGAACGTACAGCGTCGAGGCACTCATTGAAGATCCCGCTGGGCGCTTCACACAATCGGTCGGTACGGGTGCACTGTACATTGTCGCGCGTGCAGGCGTCCGCGAAGCGGTGCCGGTGGCCTGATGAACGTTCCGCACGAAACGGTGCTCGCGGTGCAGCGCCATTTTCTCGGCACATTGCGCGCGCCGGTGAAAAACTGGCTGGAGGTCGATGGCGCGACGAGACTTGTCCTCATCGGCGAAGGTCTCCGCGCCGAGTCTGACGAATGCATCCTCGATTTAGGGATCGTCGATGTACAGTCACCGGCACGGCGCACAGTCCGTGTATTGACGGAAGCTGGTGAATCCGTCGAAGTTGATGCGGCAACTCTTCCATCCTGGGCGGAATGCGAAACGTCCACGAACGCGATCACGGTCAAAACGCGTTGTAATGACGAAGGCCACCACCGCGGGGCAATCCGTCTCGTCATTTCAGGCAGGCATGGCGAGCGCGAAGAAACGCTTCAATTACGGGTCGTCAGTAGAAAACAGCACCCCGTCGCGGCATTCGATTTCGACGGATCGCCGGAACCGCACGCATTCGATTTCGGCGATCACGGCCATGCAGTAACGATCGGCGTCCACAATGACTCCGCGGTACCGCTGACGGTTAGCTTCTCGGATCTGCCCTATTGGTTGACATTCGAAATTGAAGGCAGCCGCCGCGCCGGGCCGTTGCAAGGACGCTTTTTCGAGCGCAAAGCGCCGTTTACCGTTGCGATCCGACCGCATTTCCTGGGCCGCCATCGCGGTGTGATGCGCTTACAGACGAATGACCCGCGGCCGGAACTGCAGGACATCGAGCTCAATTTCAGCGGCTCAATGGCCGATCCACAACCGCACCTGCGCGCCATCACGCCCAAACCGGTGTCCGCGCGTACCGACCAGCCGCTCATGACCATGGTGCAGCTCGAGAACTGGGGACGGCTTCCCGCCCGCGTGCTCTGTAGCGCGGCGCCGCCTGCAATTGCAGTCGCGAAAATCCCACCGGTACCTGCCGCGGACGACGGCGTCCCCGGCAGCGCGATTCTTCCGATCGGAATTTCTCCGGACCTGCTTACTCCCGGTACGCATCACCTCGTGCTGTCCTTACAAATCGATGGAGGTGAGCCGCCGAAAATCGCGGTTCCGATCCGCATCGATGTGACGGCAGCACCAGCGCGTCCCAAAAGCGTGATGCGGCCCGAAGTCATCATCGCAGTTGTATTACTGCTCCTGCTGACTGTCCTGTTCGTCTTTGCAAGCCGAGGCTGGTCATGAGCACCAATCGAGTTGCAGAGTGCCGGTATTGTCATCAATGGCAGATCTCAGTTGACGACACCTATTGTGGGTTTTGCGGACGACTGCAACTACTGCTCGAACTCGACAAAGAGTCGATCGTTCTGATCTCGACGCTCGCGCCGGAAAAAGTACTGAAGCTTCGGAACGATTCGACTCACCACATGACGGTCGAGATTCGTCCGCGCGAAGGGGCGCCAATTCCGGGGATTGCGTTCGAGCCCGGCCCGCGACTCGAAATTGGCCCTAAAAGTGAGGTCGCCGTTCGGGTCGGTGTTGATGCCAATCAATTACCGGCCGGATTTCAGCGTGTTACGGATTATGCGTGCATCGTCGACGGTGATACTCGCAAACAACGTGCGGTGCGATTTGACGTTCGTTCCGGGCCACGGCCCAAACTCTTCACTCCTACGCTCGATTTTCAAGACATTGAGGAAGGTAAAGGTGTCGAACGATCCATTCATCTCGCGAACACCGGCAGCGTAACGCTATCCATTCGCGCAGTCCGGGTAAACGGAAATCCCCACCTCACGATCCGTGGAGATTACGCAAAGCATCGAATCGCGGCTGGCGAGCGCTTGTCGATTTCGGTGTTATGGGAAACGAAAAGCGGAGCGACGTTCGATCCTAAGGCATCGGGCGTTCAAATCGAATTTGATAATTATCCTGAGCCGCTCCTCATCCCGGCGAATGCCCGAATTTACCGATATCGCATCGACGCTCAGCCAGCGACTGTGCGGTTCTCGCAAGCATTGGCGAAACGCGACCACGCAATGACTGTTCGGCTGGAAAATCAGGGAACCACCGATGTCGAAGTGCTCGCCATCGAGAGCAATCAACCGTGGATTCACATACTCTCGCGAGCCGCACAATTCACACTGCTCTGCGACGATCCGGCAAAAACGAATCCGCTTTCACCCACCACGTTTCTGCGAACGTTCGAATTTCGCGTGCTGTGCCGTCCAACTGAGCTCGCCAAAGGGAAACACGACGGCACAGTGACGATCCGTCCGCGGGGACAAGCATCCATTTCGATCCCTGTCGAAATCACAGTCGTCGAACCACGTGAGTATCACGACTATGTCGGCATCGACTTCGGGACCACAAACTCTGTCGTTGCCGTGCTCAGTAGCGATCATGATAGTGGCGTAGATCTCGTCAAGGACGACCTGTCCGGCCGTGAGCTGATTCCAAGCGTTCTCGTTTTCGACGACCCGGAGACGTACAAGATCGGGCAGGCAGCGCGGAACGAAGCCGATACCGCGCCGGACCGCACGGTGCGTTCAATTAAGCGCGTCATGGGTTACGAACGTGAGCGCGACTTCTTTGACCGGTCCTATACAGCGGCCGAACTGGCATCTCTGATCATCAGGCGCCTGGTCCAACTGGCCGAACAAAAAATCCACACCGATTCGACAAACGGCCACCATTACACGATCCGCCGCGCGATCATCACGGTTCCCGCGAATTTTCACGACCTCCAGATTCGCGACGTTCTCGCTGCCTGTGAGGCCGCAGGGCTCGATACCGAGGAAGAACGCGCGAGGAAAGTTGCCGCGCATACGAGCAGCGTCATTGGGGCGATGGTCAATGCCGGCGTAATTCTGGATGAGCCTTCGGCGGCGGTGCTGTACTACCTCGATTTTCTACGCCGCCGGCGAAAGGCATCCGACATCATGCAGGCCATTGCGCGCGAGCAAGGCCTGAAACTGCTCGTATTCGATTATGGCGGAGGCACACTCGACGTCGCGATCGCCACGGCAACGCAGTTACCAGGCGGCGGCACCGGCCTGCGCATCATTACGAGCCTCGGCAATAACGAAATCGGTGGCGATTACATCGACGTGTTGTTCATGCAGGAGTTGCTGCGTCGATGTCAGGACCTGTCATTGCCGCATTTCGAGTTCGAGACTTCGCTCGTCTCCTGCACGTTCCGCGAATTGCAGCGACGTTGCGACGCGGAAGGATGGAGCCGCGAAACGTGGCGAGAGCTCCTCCGGATCCGCGCGCAATGGAAAGATCTGGCGGAACAGACCAAGATCCGGATCGCCGAAGACAAACAAACGCCCATCGACATTCCGCCGGATCTCATTGTGCGGCTCACCAGCAGCGGGCTCGATAAATCGACTCGCGCGGTAAAAATCGCACCGCTGCCGAACGACACGATCCACAACATCCTCCAGCCCGTGCTCGCACGATGCCGGTCACTCATTGAAAGACTTCTCTCGCTGGCCGGAGTCAATGCCAGCGAGATCGATTACATCCTGCATACAGGCCGTCAAAGCCTGCTCCCGCAAATCCGCGGCTGCGTCCGAGACCTCTTCCCGGAACTGGCGGACGATCGCGATCTCCTTGAACAAGAACACCTGAAGATCTGTGTCGCGAAAGGCGCGGCGCTCTATGGCTCGATGCGTAATCGTCTCGTCACGCCGGACGCAAAGATCGTTTTATTGAGCGACGGGCGCCGGCTGCCCCACAGTTACGGCGTCGAGACGTTCACGAATCCAGTCGAGCCCGAGCTCGACGAAATCATCGAACGCGGCGAGCAATATCCAGTCGAGCGAACGAAAACCTATCCCGCCGCAATGATTCCGCCGAGCGGCACGCTCAATTTGAAGTTCTATCAAAACAACGGCACCGACATTCGCATCATTGGGAATCGCGACGTCACTCTGATTGGCCAGATTTCGATCGAGACGAGTAGCACCGATGGATGTGACGTGACCTTCAGTGTCAGCGCGAACCGCACGCTCAATGTCGAAGCCAACGGCCGGCCGGTCACGATCGAGCCGGCTCGACTGCATGAAGAAGAAAGCTGGATGGGATGACACGGCTGATGATCGACATCGGTGGGCGAGTTCTATCGGCCGCCCTGGCATTCGACGATGGCCAGATCATTCCGATCAGCCAGGAAATCCGGAACACCGCGACGCGGTATGTCGCCACCGAGATTCTGTTCGAGCCTCGCGTTCCGGAGCATCGTGATTTCACGTGGGACGATTCGCTCGAGTCCCTCGGCAAAGCGAGCGCTCGCGATTTCTTTCAACGTGCAAGGCGCATTGGATTGCGCCGGCCGTGGGATCCGCAACTTTCCACCGACGTCGTGTCAATCACACCTCCCCTGTCGGTTTTGTCGTCGCCTGCCGCCATCGCGGACACACATGCACAGCACTGGCTACCGCGTTTCGCAATCGCGATGATCGATGCTCTTCTGGAGCCGATATTCGGTTTTGTTGCAGAGCGACGGATCGCGTCAGAAAGCGTCGATGTCGTTGTGATCATTCCGTCGTATGCGAGCCGAATCGCTCGTCGAGGAATTACGCGACTGGTCCGGCACCGCGGGTTTCGGAGCGTATTACTCCTTCGCCGCGAAATTGCCGCCGCAATGACATTTCTCGAGAACAGTGGCGTGTGTGACGTCGCCGACTCTACACACGATGATCTCCAACTTCACAGAGTCGCTCTGTACCGCGATGACGAGCGAATGACGTTCAAGACAGTCCACTCGTCCCTGCATAAAGACCTCGGCTGGCATCACTGGGCGTCGCGTATCGCATCTGCGATCGGAACAACCCCGGCACCGGCATTCGATCGTGCACTGCTGTCGGCATTGAGCGGCTCGCCATCATCATCGACGCCATTGCCTCACTCGACCATTGAGCGCGCATTGGCACAGATCCAACTCGATGACGATCTCCGTAATGCGCTCCGTGGCGACGCGTCGAGCGTCTACATCGGCGAGCTGGCCTCGGTTGACGCCATACGCGAGCGAATTCGCGGAATCGCGGTAACGCGCACCTCGGAAGAAATTCTTAGAGCCGTAGCCGCAACGATGCAATGGCGCGATCACCGCGACACGCGACGCATTTGTGTCGCGCCGCGGGGAACGCTTCGCCTCGATACATTGCATGGCACCACGATCGAGCTACTACGACCAGGGCAACTTCCCGCGCCCGGAGAATCGTGTGTCATCCAGCAGGAACTGCGCATTACAGGAGAGCAGGCGCCGCTGAATTCCGTCCTGGTGCATCTACTGTGGGGTGGCAACAGCACAATCGAGGGCAACGCCACCATTTCCGCGATGCGAGTGCCATTGCATGGCGCGTCCGGTGAGAGATTGCGCCTCGCAATTCGACTGCATCGCAGCCGTGGCGGTGCCTTACTGCACGGATTCATCGAGGCGCACAGTTCACGCGGCGGCATTCCCGTGCGTGCCCGCTTCACCGAGGATTTGGAGGTGACGAGATGAGGAAGTGCTTTGCGATCCTTTTCCTGGCATGGGTGGCGGCGCCCTTACGCGCGGCGACGCCTCTTGTGATTGCATCGAAAAGCGAGCCTGCGAAAGCCGTTAAGACCGTGGCCGACGAAAGAGTGACTGAGCTCGAGCAGATCGTACGCGCACAACAGGCGCTTCTCGTCGCCCAGGCACGACTCACTGCACAACATGCGGCCATTGCACGAGAACGCGCCACGCCATCGGTGCCACCACCGAATCATCTGCTACCCGTCGTCGCCGCATCGGCAGGAACGGTTGCCGTATTCCTACTGCTGTTTCTCATCGTCTTTCGCAAGCCGGTACCGTTTCCCAAATGGGATGACCTCCCCGTCGTCAGAGAATTGAACAACACACTCGCGAATCTGCAATCAGCCGCGCGTACAGTGGAAGATCGTCTACAGAAATTGCTGAACGAGTTTCATCCCGAAACGATCCTCACAGTCGATCACCTCAATGCGCTTGCGACCGAGGCACGCAGCCTCCGCGCGGATCTCGCCGAAATTCAACTGGCCTTATCCAAAGATCATTCGTCCGTAACGGACAGCCCCGTCACTTACGATCAGGTTCGCGTCGAGCACGAAATCCTCGCAGAGCATTGGAAAGAATTTCAGAAAAAAGAGCTCATCGTTCCGGACACAGAGCAGGAACCCTGGGAGCCATTGGTTAAGGATCTCGGCACCTGTATCCCTGACGATCTCAAACCATCGTTCGACAGTGTCACCGCTCCATGGCGCGAGCACCGCCACCTCCTGAATCGAATCGGACTCATTCCCCGCATCGCCGCCGGAACGTTTCAATCGCTGTCCTCACCGGCTGCAGAGGTCAAACGCACGCGTGAGCTTGCGTCCCTCCTGGTCTCTGTACAAACACCGGAAGGATCGGGGCGCCTCCAGTTCCGATTCAAGAACTGGATCACCGACACGTTCCTGCAGTTCGCGGATGTTTATCTGCAACGCCATCAACAAACGTTGCTCGAGCACCCGGGTGACTCCTTGCAGAAAGGCGCAGTTCTCGTTCGCCAGATTCTTCGCATGGCAGCGGTCGAGGCGATCGAGGTCGTGCCCGGAGTGACGTCCTTCGACAGCACACGCCACATCGGTCGCTCCACCTCCAGCGACCCGCGCTTTGGCGACGGTGTCATTACAGGCGTAGTCCGAAATGGATTCATCGAAGGCGGGCGGCAGATCATCCGGCAGCCGGAAGTAATCGTGAATCGCCCGCGATGACGGAGAACGAGCGTGACTTGTCCCTACGCTGTGGCCAATTGCCGGCCGCCGGCCTCGCGCAACGCGCGAACATGCAAATGCGGCGGAATGCTCAAGCCGTGTTCGGCTTGTGAGACGCCGAATCGTGCGTTCGCAAACTTCTGCCGTTCCTGCGGTGAATCGCTGCCGTCAACGAACACAAACTGGACTGCCCATCGGGGCAATGGCCGCCGTCTCGGATTGAACCCCGTCACAGTCGGGTCGCCTTACCTCATAGACCGCGTACAAATGACGCTAAGGCTTGGCGATTCGTGCAGCAGCCTGCTCGGGTATGACGGACACCTCGTCGCCGTTTCAATCAAAGGACTCGTCGAAATTGTGGAACCGGCTCGTAATCAAAGCGTCTGCCGGTTTCAGGTCGCGGGCGCAGTCACGTCCGATCCCTGCATTCACAACGGCGTCCTGTACGTCACCGCGGGGCGTCAGCTCGTGGCTTACGCATTATCGTCGTTAACGCTCAATCCTCCGCGCGTGCGTCCATTGTGGAGCATTTCGCTCGACGCAACCCCGGTGCATCCGCTTACGGTTGCCGGCGGGCGACTGTACGTGACTCTCGCAAATCGCGACGGGCGTGAAGTGCATGTTCTCGACGACCTGCTTCATCCAGCGAACACCCGCCTGCTGTACGGTGCGCGGCAAGTGAGCTGGGTCGCCGCCGATCCCCAAAGCACACGGGCCTTGTTCTTTAGCGATGACGGCGATGGCAACGTCCAATTGCATACTGTCGATCGCGACCTAATCACGAAACCTGTACTGGTCGACCGGCTTGGGCAATCGGCGATCGCGGTCATCGGCGATTCTGTCTTCGGCAGTTTCGGCGAAACGAATCGTCTGTACAGAATCGATTCGACATCGGGATCGATCGAAGAGCCGCTCGAAGACGACACGCAGCTCTTTGCGCTTTCGGCGGATGGCGACGATGAATGGGATCGCGATGCGGTCTACGTCGACACCAGCGGCGTCTCATTTGTCCGGCCGGGCGTACGCGATACGTTCGAACCGCACGATCGCGCGACAAAGGGATCGCCACTGATGATTCGCGACAGCGCCGTCTTGATCGGGATGCAGGATGGACGCGTACGCATCTATGACGTCGCGCATTTACCAAGTTACGAAACGTGGCTCGTCGCAGGCGGTTCTGCAATCACCGCGCTTGCGTCTTTCGAGTCGTATGTCGCGGCTGGCAATACCAACGGATTCGTCGAAGTGCGACAAATTCGCGCGAGAGGGCGCTCGTAATGAGACCGCGCGCACTAGCGTTCGTCGTCCTCGGCTTTTTCGCTGCGACCGCATCCGCGCAGCAGCTCACGCCGGGCATACCACTCGCCGTACGTATCCTGTACGACAACTCCGGAAGCATGTACCCGGGGTATCGGCCTCCAGGCACGCCTGATCGCATGAGTCGACAGGAACTGGGTGCACGCTATTTTCATCAAACGCCACAATTCGCCGAATGGCTCAATGACTTTGTTCAACGCCAGACAATCGTCGATGGCGGAACGGTCGGTATGTGGACCTTCACGTCCTACGGATCCTTTTCTCCGTCCGACATTCAGGAAGTTCATCCGCCACGACCGATTGCAGAGTTCAATGTTCAGCGCGCGATTGCAGCATTTCCTCCTGAAACGGGTGATCGCACGTACCTGCGCGAAACGATCGGGGAGTTCACACGCGATTTCACGGGTCTGGTCTGGCTAATCACAGACAACATTGTCGAGAGCAATGCCGGTGAACCTGATGCCGGCGTACAGAACTTCTTTGAGTCACTCGCAAGCGGTCGGAATCTCCGCTCCGTTCATCTTTTCAAATACACATTCAATGATGGCGGGCTCTCCGCGGCAATCGCCGTATACGGGATTCTCGTCTCGAACAAGGACGTTCCGTCTAACACGCTCGGCTTTTACGACGGCAAGTTCCGCCGGCTTGCGGATGCGAAACGAGTCCGTGGAACAGGCGATTTGTTTCCGGGTCACGAGTATCTCAAGCTGAAGGACCTGCATGTCGATCCGCTTCGTCCCGAGCTCCGCCTCGTGCTCGCCGAGGGCGACAATGGATCATTTCGGGAAGGACAAAGTGTAAAGCTCGACGTTCAGGGCGCCATTCGCAGCTACCTGACACAGCACACAGTCACGGGCGGGCGATACGAGCTCGCGATTGCTTCGCCGTTTCAACCAGAAGACTGGGCGGCCAGGAACCTGGGCGCACAATCGCTGCAAGCCGGCCAATTTGATCCCGCGTCGGCCGACCTCGAGGACGAAATTCCTCCCAACGGCTCACGCTCCATCAACGCGACGTTGCAATCACGCCAGCCGGTCTCGTTCTCGGTAAGTGGTCTTACACAATGGTTGCGACTCGCCTGGAATGGCGCGACGGTTCGATACAACGGCACAGTGCGAATGTCGTTTACCGGAGTCACTGTGCGGCTCGAACAACGCCGCATGGCCGGCATCTTCGGAATCGACCACGCGACCTCGGCCTTCGAATTTCAGAACGTCAGCACTCTTCCGACGGTCACGCCGAGCGTGGTCCCAGTGAGCTTCGTATTGCGCACGGGACCGTCCAGGACCGCGATTCTCGTTTTGGTCCTCGCGATTCTCTGCGCACTCCTTACGTCGCTTGCGTTCGTCTTGTCCCGCAAGCGCATCTTTCGGATCGCTCTGTCCCGAGAACCGGAACGAGTGGTCGCGCTCGGCCCACTTCGCACTCATGACATCTTGCTCGATGGGCAGTGTATTGGCCGTCTATCGCGAGGAGTTTTCCGTGCCTACACGTTCAATCCGTCATCGGCTAACGATTGCACAATCAGTGCGACGCCGGAGCTCGACGTATGGGACGTAAAACTCGGCGATGGCACATTGCGCCGATTGTCGATCAAGGCAGAAGGCGGAGGACGCTCCAGCACTGTCAATCCGGGAGCGGCCAATCCTCGGGCCGCACCCGCGCCTCCTCCCCCATCGCCTAGAAACATCCCGCCTCCACTACCCGGCCGCTCGCCGCGGATCGGCAAACCCTGAATTACACGGAAAGGAGCTCTCCATGAACGGTCGTATCGCGGTCGGATTGTCTTCGCTCATATCGGCACTGCCCGCCATCGCTGCAGATCCGGCACCCGCACTCGAACAATCGGACAACATCGTGCTGCGCGGCGCCGGGATTTTTCTGGTGCTCGTAATGATCTGGTTCGTTCTCTACAAAGTCCTGTATCCCTTTCTGCTGCGGTATTACCGCGATGGGTTTTGTAAAACTGTCTTCTGGAATCTCTTTTCGCTTTATGCCCTCACCTGGATTTTCGTGTCGTTGTACGTGGTGCTGGATTTCGGCTTCTACTGGGGATGGCTGCCATGGCTGGCCGCATTCCTCGGCGCATGGTGGTTGATTTCCGGCGTCGTGCTGTTGCTGCGGCGCGTGCCCGCCTAATCACAACGATGGTCAGGGAGAACCGATGAACCTCGATCCCATTCTGCAGGCCAGTCTTCCACGCGTACTCGTGAACGACATGCCCGTCGGGCCAACGCTTCTCATTGGACTCGGCGGTACCGGCAAGGAAATTCTGTTGCGCCTGAGACGCATGATCGTCGAGCGCTACGGCGCACTCAACCGGCTTCCGTTTCTGAGATTCATGCATCTCGACACGGACAAGAATCAAACCGCGGCCGAGCAATACGATCTTCGCAGCGCGGATGACCCACTGTATCGAGACGTGCAGTTCACCGTCGCCGAACGCCTGGATCTCACGATCACTGGTGGTACCGGACGCTATGTGCAGCATCTGAATAACTACCCGAACGTGAAGCGATGGTTTCCGGCGAACGGGAAAATCGCCGAGCTCGGCGATCTCCACGAGGGCGCCGGCCAGGTACGAATCGCCAGCCGCCTGGGATTTTTCGATGCGTCGAATCACCAGAAAATCACCGCGCGCCTCGAGCAGTGCCGCCGCGAATTGAGCGACGCGGCGATTCTTCAACAACGCGGATTCACGTTCAGCGCGGAACGCACTCGCGTCGTGATCGCGTCATCACTGGCTGGCGGCACGGGTAGCGGCACGTTCCTCGATATGGGATTCCTTGTCAGTCGCTATTTTCCCGAGGCCGAGCGCGTTGGGATTCTGTTGCTGCCGGCGTTTTTTACGGGATATCCCGGCGGAGAACGCGTGCGCGCCAACGGCTATGCGGCCCTCATGGAGCTCAACCACTACACCTTCGGACATTCGTTCCACGCGGATTGGACAACACACGACAGCGCAGTGCTTCCTCCGCCACCGTTCAGCAGTACGTATCTGATCGACGGCCGCAATGAGGCGGGCCTGGCGATCAACTCCGGCGGCGGTAAGGAATATGACGCGTATCGAATGGTCGCCGAGTTTCTGTATCAGGACTACTCGATTGGTGCGTTCGCCGGAATGAAGCGCGCCACGCGAGTCAATCTCGAGCAATTCAATCTCAACGTCTATACCCACAATTTTCTCAATCAGGCATTGCGCAGTACCGAGGTGCACCAGAAGGCGATCGTCGGAGATTCCTATCCGTGCCGCTTCGGATCGTTTGGGCTGGCCACGCTGTCATTCCCAACAGAACGCGTACAGAACGCATGTGCCTGCAAACTCGCGACGAAGATCCTCGATTACTGGCAAAAGAGCGCGCTCGATGATCCGCTCGAGCACCTCTTCATGAAAGTGCTCGCGGACGAAACTGTTCAGTGCGCACAAGGACAATACGAGCGTCGTGACGGCGGCGGCATCATCGATCGCACGGATATCGAAGATGCCTTGATGATTCATGACGCTGGCAGCAGCAGGACATTCGATAGTTACCTGTGGCAGAAGGCACAGGCGCTTCGCGTCGAATTGCAGGCAACGCCCAATGGGGAGAAAGCGGCGTGCCTCCGCACCCGACGTGCGGAGCTCGATCAGTATCTCGCCAAAGAGGATTCTGAGAATCCGGAGGAGTGGGGCCTCGGGATTCGCGTGCTCGACTCCAACATGCGCACGTATATCGAACGCGTGAAGGAGGCGATCGAAGTCAAGGCCGCGGAGCTGGCGGACAACCCACAGTACGGCGTCACCTATACGCTATCGCTTCTTCGTGAGCTGAAGGCGCTGCTGCGAAATGAAAACTTCCGCTATTTACCGTATTTCGACGCGCAAATCCCTCAGTGGCGCGATCGTGTCCAGTATTACTCGCATGCGCTCGACCAGATCCAACTCGACGTGGGCCGGCACGAGGCGCAATTTCTTTTCCGTTCTGCCGACCTCCATTGGGACTACGAAAAACTCGTGGGCGACGATGGCGATGAGGATCGCGGCGTTTTCTTCAATCACTTCTCCGCTCGTGTCGGAAAGCAGGTCGCGAAGCGCGGTCGCCAGATCTGCGAGGAATTAGACCGCTTCCTCGGCGCGGATCATAGCGGCGCCGACGGATTGCTGGGCCGCTACTACGAACTGCTCGTCGGATTTGCGCGCGTCAAAGAGCATCTGCAAAAGAAAGAATCGTATTTCGCACGGCCTGAGAAGTCGGAGCTCGTCGTCACATTGTTCCGCGACGGCGACGTTGAGGATTGGTATCGCACCTGGATCGGAGATAGCGTCCGCGAAGAGCAGACGCTCAATGCCGTCGGCAGCACCATTCTCGCGGATGTTTTTCAGGTACCAGGCGTCACGGCTGCATTCGAAAAAATTCAGCGCACTCCGCCCGAAACGGTCGAGGAAATGATCCTCACCAAATGTCGCGATTACATCATCGGACAGAAAAAGCAGCCCGAAGCTCTAACGATGCTCTTCGACGCCAATCGCATGAGCGAACGAGAGCGAATCGATAAGATCCGTCAGGTCTATCGATTGTCGAAGGTGTGGCTGGCCCCGGCGGAACAAGGCATTGAGCACACTGGTCTGCCCCCGGTGAAAACGCAGCAGAGGCCATTCCTGATTGGCTTCGACGACGCCACGAATCCGCAGCGCGTCGCGCAATTCAAGGAGCTGATCCAGAACGCGCAATCCCCCGGCGATACGCAGCCGAGTTTCCAGAACATCGGCGAACAGCACCGCGGCACGATCGTTTTCTACCACGAGCTGGCAGGTGTGCCCGCGTTCTATCCAAGCTCCGTGACCGCGCCTCTGGGGATGCGCGCCGCATACAACGCGTTTCCCGAAAAGGAGGAACTGCATACTGACAAGAATCGCTTCCAGTTTGCGGATCTCATTCCGAAACAAACGGCCGAAGCGCGTCAGTACGCGGAATCATTGCAGGCGTTCGTCCTTTCCCGCGTTCTCGGGCTGCTGAACGTGCATGCGCTGCCGTCTGAAAGCGATCAACTCGCATACCGCTTCTCTTATCCACATGAGGACAGGCTGATCGTCACGGACGTGAATCTCGGCGGAGAAGCCCACGCCGTCGATTTTCTCTATCGCGACAGACGGAGCGATCACGAAACGCATCGACGCTATCTGATCAAGAAGGTCGAAAAAACCATTCAGCTTTTGCGCGAACAGAAAAAGCTGGCGGTTTACCGGCTCCTGCTCGAGTTCTACATCAAAAAGGTCTACCCCCCGCGAATTCTCTCCGCGAGCGGGATTCCCGACCTGACGATGATTCAGTATTCACCGGAATATGCGGTTCTGGACGAAGCGCGAACGCGCCTGACACAGATCATTGGGGACATCGCCGAACAGGAGAAATTCCGCGCACAGTTCCGGACGATGTTCAATTACGAAGTCGATCACGAGTTCACCTATCACGAGTTTGCCGTCGCATTGCAGCCGTATTGCAAAGTCGCCGGAAAGTATGCGGACCAGAAAGAAGACTCCGTCGTGCATGAAAGCACCGATTGGCGCGACATCTTCGCTCTCGATCCGGCGAAGCTCGATAAGAGCGCACAGAAAGATGTTCCCGCCGTTCGCTCCGCGGCTCCGTTTGGAGAGCGCCCCTGCCCGCGCTGTTCCAGACCGGTCGATCAACGAGCCATTTACTGTACGAGCTGTCGCAACACGTTCGCCGCGCATATCCCGTGTCCGCATTGTCAGGAAAAACGTGTTCCTGACGATTTGACGCTCTGTTGGAAATGCGGCGAGCCGATGCGCGAAGGCAGCGCGGTCGAATGCGCACAGTGCTTCACCTTCAGTGGGTTTGACGACGAATTCCCCTGCCCCAATTGTGGCTATGACCCGAAGTCAGGACCGCCCCAGCCAGTCTTCGGCTCCCCGATTCTGCCGGTAAAAGAGCGGCCTGCACCCGCGGAGCCTGTGAGCACGACGGCGAGCACGGCCGCGTCTGTCGCGTCGGCGGTACTCGTTCAATGCGCGATTTGCGAATCCCATGTCCCGCCGGATGCCCATTGCTCGATTTGTGGTCATGACCTGGAGGCGAGGTGATCATGTCGCGCCGAAAGCCTGCTCATGGCGCATTCGTAATCGCATTGTTGTTCGTCGCCGGCCTCTCCGTGACGGCTTTCGCCTTCGTCGATCTGCAATGGACGCATGCGATTTTCGTTAAAGGCGCCGGATTCGGGCGCACCGCGGCGAAACCTTCGTCTGTAGACCCGAAAAAGGTACAGAACCTTCGACAAAGCATTCTGAACGTCCGCGCTCAATGCAGCGGCGGCGAGAACACCGGCACAGGCTTTATCGTGAAATCGGGTTTCGTGGCCACGGCTGCGCACGTGTTAGGCGATCGTCAGTCCTGCACTGGTCCGATTCGGCTCGTCGATTACAAGGGTCTCGAGCACGTCGCACAACTCGAAGGAATCTCCGAGACCGATGATCTTGCGTTATTGACGATCCCCGACTCCACTCTTCCTCCATTGAAACTCGCGGACGCTTCGCGCTACGAGTCGTCAACGGACGTCGTGCGACTGGTGACGATCGGCTATCCGCTCGTAGGAAGCGGCGCATCGGAGCGCGACAGTGCGTCCATGTCAGGCGAAGGAAACCTTTCGCGATTCATTCGCGATCGCAATGTCTTCGTCACGTCCGGATTGAACCTCAACCCGGGTAACAGCGGCGGTCCGATTTTCGTGCGTGACAACTGGACCGTGCTGGGGATTGCGCGAGCGAAATTGCCTACAGACGTTGGCGAAGGCATTGGCTTCGTTGCATCGATTCGCGCATTCGAGAGTTTCTTTCGAGAGAAAACTGGACAGGAGCTGCGATGAGTACCGCTCGTAGTGACACAAAGGCGGCCACGCTTCTCGTTCTTCTGATTGCCATTGGGCTCGCGCTGCTCACAATCCCGTGGTTTCTCACGCCGCCGGCGTTTCTGGAGCTCGCACTACGTGATGCCGTATTTGGCGCGGATTTGAGCAAACAGGTCATTCAGATTACTGACGACGCGACTGGCAAGTCGCTCCAGGCAAGCGTGTCGAAATCCGGCAATTCATTCATTGCTCACATCGGAAGGATCAACAGCGGCAAAGGTACGTACACGGCGCGATTGACTGGCTACAAACCAGGCGTCGCACGCATCACCGCGGGCGCACTGGAACGAGTGCGAGTCCCGATCGAGCTACGACCGACATTCGGGCGCGTCGAACTGTCTACCGTCAATGCAACGCTCAATGACACGGCAATCGCCGCAACTGTGAAAACGGGGCCGCAGACGCTCTCTCAGGATTCGCCGCGCGTGCTCGTCTTCGATTTACCGCCCGGTAAGCATCGATTTACTGCCGACGCGAATGGATTTTGTCCGTCGGAGCGTGAATTCATCGTCGTCGAAGGGAAGGTGACGAAAGGCGTCTTCCCTCTGTCACCGGATCTGACGAACGAGGAGCTCGCACGCTTCGTCCTCGGCTGGAGAAACGAGCCCCGCGATCTCGATGCCCATTTCATGAAATCGAATGCGTTCGGGATCCCGAACCCCGGCCATCTGTTCTGGCGACAGAAAACAGCGTGGTTCGCAAATGGCGATGTCTTCGCGCGGCTCGACGTGGACGAGCTTTACCCGGGTCGATATGAAACCGTCACCGTCCGGGCGAACGCAGTCGGAGACTTCCGCTACCTCGTGCATCGTTTCCAGGGATTCGGGACGATCAACGACGCGGAGCCGATCGTACAGGTCTACACGAAGGGCTGTCAGATGCGAACGTTCACTCCGCCCCCGGCGTGTGCGGACGATGTATGGATCGTTGCAAACCTTCAATACAGCCACGGCAATCTTCAACTGAACGAGATTCGCACCTGCGAGCCCGCAACCGGTCCGGGCGTAATCAAATGACGTCGGCGGGATATAGTCCCGCGCCGTGAAGAGTAAGAACCTGGAATGGCTTGGTGGGCGCTTTGCGCTTCCTGATTTTGTGGAAGCGGGGGCGCGCGATGTGATCTTGTGGCTGGAGATGCCGACTGGCGTCGTCGTCAGCGCGATGCTCGTGACGGGCGAGGTCGCATTCGCCGAGACGTTCAGCGACGCGACGATGAATCCGATGCACGGCATCGCGCGAAAGCCATCGCGCATTCGTGTGGCGAGTGAAACGCTCGCGAAGGAATTGCGCAAGGTGGCCGGCGAGATTCCGATCAGCGTCGGTCCGCTGCCGGAGCTCGATGCGGCCTTCGAAGATTTCGTCGCGATCCTCGGCGAGCAGGACGACGAGGAAGAAGAAGCAAGCTATCTCGCATCCGCCGACGCGCAAACGATTCGCGATTTCTTCGAGACCGCCGCGGCGTTTCATCGCGTCGCACCGTGGCAGTTCGTCTTCGACATGCATCTGCTGCGCGTCGACATTCCGAAGTACAACATCGACGGTGGCGTGCTGACGATCATCGGCAGCGCGGGTGAAAGCACGGGCCTGCTGCTGTTCACCTCGATGGAAGACTTTATCGCGTTCAACGAACAGGAACCGCGCGAGCCGCAGCTCGAACCGATTCTGCGATCGCTGTCGTATGTCGAACCGGACATGCTCTCCGAATTGATGCGCGCGGAGATCGAAGAACACAAATGGCCGGTCGTGGATCCGAACGCGGTGCCGACGTACTTCGTCGTCGACGCGGATCGTGAGCCGCTCGATCCGGATGAGCGCGACGTGAACGTGCTCACCGCGACGACGCGCGCGTTCCTCGCGTTCTTCGCGAAGCATCGCGACATCTTCAGCGACGACAATCCCGCGGTCGTACAGTTCTCGGCAACGGATGATCGCGATGTGACGGTCACGATCACCGCGCCATTCGTTTGATCACGACGTCGCAGGCACCGGCTTCACGCCTTTCGCACGGAGCTTGTCGATGTGCTTCAGCACATCGTTCGGCAGCGTGCCGAACGCGCTGAGATCGCGTTGCGCGGCGAGATATTCGATGACATTGTCCGGCCGGTAGTTCGCGTCGATGCGCATCTTCCTGAACACGGACTCGTCGATCTCGGTATTCGCACCGTGAATCACGCGTTTGCCTTTGCCGACGCGGAAGCGAATGCCTTCGATGATTTTGTACGAGAGTCCCCACGACTCGTACACTTTCGCCTCGACGTGCGCTTCGAATGGTTTCAGGAACTCGTTGTCGACGCGCAGGCCTTCCGCGGTCGCGCCTTCGAGAATCCACTGCAGCGCGATGTTCGCGAGACCGTCGGTCTGCAATCCGCCGCCGATGTTCGAGTGCACGCCCGGAAACCAGCGCTGCTGCATCGTCTGATCGGGGCGCGTTTCGGTCCAGATCTCGGGGCGAAAATCGTAGCGCTTCTCATCGACCGCGAGCGCTTGTCGCGCATGCCGCACGCACGGCGACGGCGCTTTCCCCGTGTGAAACGTGCGCCCCGCCTCGGATGTCTCCGCACCCGTTGCCGCGAACCGCGAGCCTAACGAAGCAACCGTGTCCCACACGCCGAGGTAGCGAACGTTGACGGGATGGAAAACGATGGCGTAGCGATTGTTCGGATTCGCATTCGTCTCGCGCTTGCGATTGATTTGTTCGCGGAACCGCTCGAACTCATTCGCATCGCCATGCGACTCGACGTAGTGACGGAAGAACAGCGGAAGGTAATACGCGTCGCGCTTCGCGGGCAGTCCCCCGCTCCATTCGAGAAAGCGCGTGACCGCGCGCGCCGTCGCCGCTCCGCGACTGAATCCGAAGATGAACACTTCATCGCCGGGCTCGTGATTCAGCACGAGGAAATGCAGCGCGTCTTCGACATTGCCTTCGAATCCCGCACCGTACGCGCCGCCGAGAATCTTGTCGGAGCGATACAACAATCGATTCGCGAGCCCCGGATATCGCGCGAGCGATCCGACACCGATGTCGTAGTACGTGAGCTGCGGCCGGTCGGCGGAAGACAACACCGAACGACAAATCTTCAGCGTGTTCGTCGGACGCAGAACCTTGTCGCCCGTTTCGCGCTCGCTCTCATTCGCCGTACTGTTCCACGTCCCATCGAGACAAACGACGAGCCTTCGGCCCGCTACCGCAGTCGAGTTGTCGGTCATGTCAAGGAGTGGCGGGAGGGAGGGAAATCCCTACCTCCTCACTCCTTCGTATAAACCGTCACTTCCGCGCTCGAGCCTGCCGCGATGCGATCGCTCGTCGGGCCGTTCCATGAAATGCGCACCGGAACGCGCTGCACGACCTTCACGAAATTGCCGCTCGCGTTGTCCGGCGGGAGCATCGAAAAGCTCGCGCCCGTACCGCCGCTCAGCGACTCGACCTTGCCTTCGAACTCATCGCTGCCGAACGCGTCGACTTTGATGTGAACCTTCTGACCGGCGCGCATCGCGCGCACCTGCGTCTCTTTGAAGTTCGCGATGAGATACGTCTGCTTCGGCACGAGCTGCACGATCGCCTGCCCCGCCGTGACGAGCGATCCGACGCGCGCGGAGAGTTTCGATGCGATGCCGTCCGACGGCGCGATGATCTTCGTGTACGACAACGCGAGCTTCGCGGCATCGAGCGCGGCTTGCGCGGTGCGCACCTTCGCTCGGGAGAGAGTCGCCGTCGCTTCCGCGGCGCTCACCTGCGCTTCGACCGGCGCGCTCTGCGCGAGCCGTCCCTGCGCCTGCTTCACATTCGCCGCGGCGAGTTGCTGTGCGGTCGACGCGCTCTGCAAACGCGCGTGCGCTGCAGCGAGCTCCGCCTGCGCCGACTCATTCGCGGCGCGTGCGGTATCGACCTGCGCGCGCGAGATGTCGCCTTTGTCGCCGAGCTCTTTCGCGCGCGTCCAATCGGCCGCGGCTTTCGCTGCATTCGCTTCCGCGCGCTGCACGCCGGCGCGCGCTTCATTCACCGTGCTCGCCTGCGCGGACACGCTCTGCTGCGAGCTTTCCACCGCGCCCTGCGCCGCGGTGAGACCTCCGGTCGCGGTCGCGCGTGCAATGCGCAACTTCGCTTCCGACTCCGCCGCTTGCGCCTGCGCCGTTGCCAGCTCGCCTTCCGCCTGCGCGACTTTCACTTCGTAATCGCGCGGATCGAGCTCGGCGATGAGCGTGCCTTTCGTGACGAGTTGATTCTCCGTCACGTGCACCGCCACCACCTGACCCGCAACGCGCGGCGCGACCGGCACGATGTCCGCCATCACCTGCGCATCGTCGGTCGTTTCCTTGCCCCTCGAAAGCAACGCGTACGCGCCGTACGCAATCAACACCAACACCACCACCGCGGCGAGAATCGTGTACAGCCGCTTCGCGCGCCGCGGCGCGATGACCGGTTCTTTGTCCTTCAGATCCATCACATCTCCACGTGAACTTCGATCTTCTCGCCGGTCGGTTTCGCACGCAGCAGAAACACGAGCGGCAGCACACACAGAAAACAAATCCCAGCGAGGTAGAACAGCTTCTCGAACGCCAGCACCATCGCCTGCTGACGCACGATTCCGTCGATCATCTGCGCGGACAAATGATTCGCCGACGCGGGATCCGCTCCGCGCGCCGCGAGCATTCGTCCGATCGCACTGAATCGCGCGTTCGCAAAGGGATTGGCCGGATCGAGATGCGCGATCAACGTGCCGCGCGCTTTCGTCGCGAAACGCGAGAGCAGCGTCGCGAAGACCGCCAGTCCGATCGAGCCGCCGACCTGACGCAAAAGTGAATTGAGTCCCGATGCGTCCGCGAGTCGATGTCGAGGAATGCTCGACAACGCCAGCGTCGTCAACGGAATGAACAAACAACTGAACGCGACGCCCTGAATCATCAGCACGTGCACGATGTCCGCGCGGCTCGTAGCCAGCGTGTAGTGGCCCATCATCCACGCGGTCACCGCGAACAAGCAGATACCGAATGCGATGACGAGGCGCGGCGAGACTTTGTTGTAGATGCGACCGATGATCGGCATGCAGACGATCATCACCAGTGATCGCGGCATCATCGCGATGCCGGCTTGTGTCGCGGAGTAGCCGAGCATCGTCTGCATGAACAGCGGCAGCAGGAATGTGACCGCCATCAGCATCGCGAACATGACCGCGCCGACGAGCGTGCCCGAAAGAAACACGACATCGCGGAACAACGAAAAGTCCGCGGCCGGAACTTTCGCGGAGAGCTCGCGAATGACGAGCGCGATCAGCGACACGATCGAGATGAACGCGAGCGCGGTGATTTCGCCGGAGTTGAACCAGTCGTTGCGATTGCCTTCTTCGAGCACGTACTGCAGCGTCGAGAGTCCGACGCACAACAACACGATGCCGGTCCAGTCCATGTGCGCGCGCTGCTGAATCGCCATCTGCTGATTCATCGCGCGAATGTCTTCGGGCTCATGCACGAAGCGCGAGACCATGACGAGAGAGATCAGTCCGACCGGAACGTTGATGAAGAAGATCCACGGCCACGAGTAGTTGTCGACGATGTAGCCACCTAACGTCGGGCCGAATGCAGGTCCGAGGACGACGGCCATACCGAAAACGGCCATGGCCATGCCTTGTTCGGCCGGCGGAAACGTTTGTCGAAGGATGGCCTGCTCGGTGGGTTGCAGTGCGCCGGCGCCGAGGCCTTGGAGCACGCGGAAGACGACGAGCATCGGGAGCGTGCGCGCGAACCCGCACAACACGGATCCGAGGATGAAGAGAATTAAGGATGCGAGGTAAACGCGCTTCTGTCCGAAGAGGCGCGCGAGAAATCCGGTGAGCGGCATCACGAGCACGGTCGAGATGACGAAGCCGGTGGTGACCCAGGTGATCTGTTCGATCGTCGCGCCGAGGGAGCCTTGAAGGTGCGGGACCGCGACGTTGACGATCGATGCGTCGATGGCGCCCATCAACGTGCCGAAGGTCACGGAGATCGTGACCAGCCATTTGTTGACGGGCGGTCGCGTCGGTGTGATGACTTCGCTCACTGCGGTTCTTTCTCCGCGTCGCGCGCGAGCGTGCCGGTCGCGTACTGCACCTGCACGGACGCGAGCGCGGCATCGGCCTGCGCCGCAATCAAGTCTTCCTGCGCCTGCCGATACGCATCCTCGGCACGATCGACTTCCACCGGCGATCCGTATCCCGCCGAGCGCCGATCGCGCGAGATCGTGAGCGCGTCTTCCGCGACCTTCACGGTCTCATTCGCGACTGCAACGCGCGCTTCCGCATTCTGCAAATTCAAAATCGACGTGCGCACCTGTTGCTCGACGCTGCGATTCGCTTCGCTCGCACGTGTGCGAACGTCTTCGAGCTCGAGTCGTGCACGAGCAATGTTCGCGGGGATATCGCCGTGAAACAACGGCATCACGATCGATCCGCCGATGCGACGGCTCGAATGCATTTCGTCCGTGGTGTTGCCCGCGAAGTCGCCCTGAAATCCGACTTCGAGCCGCGGAATGCGACGCGCTTTCGCGGAGCTGAGCGTGAGCTCGGCGGCTTTCGTCGCGGCTTCGACTTCGCGAAGCTCGGGACGCTGATCGTGCGCGGTGCTGAGCGCCGCATCGATCGTCGGGGCGTCCGAGGGTGCGGTCAGCGGCGTGAGCGCGACTTCGGTCGACTGATCCTCACCCATCGCGTTGAGCAATGCGATGCGCGCGGATTCGCGATCGTTCTGCGCGCGCAGCAACGCTTCGCGTGCGCGAGCGAGCTGCACGTTCGCCTGAGCAACATCGAGTCGCGTGCCGGTGCCGGCGTCGAATTCATCCTGCGCGACTTTGCGGAGTTGCTCGAACAGACGCACGTTCGCTTCGCGCGCGGCGGCCTGCGCATCGGCGCGCTGCACCATGACGTAGAGACGCGCGACGCTGATCGTCACGTCGTTCTGCGCCTGCTGCAAACGATAGCGGCTCGCTTCGACGCCGGCCTGTGAGGCCTGGTAGTAACGAATCGCGGCGAGGTTGAAGAGCTGCACGGCGGCGGTGACCTGTGCGTCGGTGACGTTGAAGGGACCGATGACCGGCGGCTGTCCCGGCAGTTCGAAGCCGAAGGTGGCGAGGTTGATGGACTCGCTGTACTGCATGACCTTCGCGTCGGCTTGCGGGAGGAGTCCGGAGAGTGCTTCCCGTCGTGCGATCTGCGCGCGCTCGGCCTGCGACTGCGCGAGCCTGGCGACGGTGCCTTCCCGGAGCGCGGAAGCAACGGCGTCCTGCAGCGAGAGCTGTCGAGGGGCCGCGGCGGCGCTGAACGTGACAGCGAGGAGGAGAAGAGAAGATGCGATTCTTGACATCGACAGACCAGACCAAATCATTTCGGTGATTCGAATATTTCGGCGACCGAAGTAAATTTTTTATGCAGGTTACTCGACAGGGCGGGCGACGCGACGAAACATGTTCAACAGAGTCTTGCGCTGGCCGGGCTCGAGACGCTCGAGCATGGCCCGTCCAAGACGAATGCGGTCGGCGATCAAGCCGTCCAGCGCCTTCTTCCCGCGGGTGGTAAGCATCACCCGTACCGTGCGGCGGTCGCTGTCGGGTCGGGCACGTTCCACGAGCCGTTTTTCGACCAGGCGATCGACGATGCCGGTGCTGCTCGAGAGGGCCAGACCGAGGTGGGCGGAGATGTCGGACATGTTCGACGCTCCCTGCTCCCCGAGCATGCGCAGCAGGGACTTCTCGCTGGCGGTGAAACTGCCGGTCTGGTTCGTGACCAGGAACTCGCGAACGAGCTGATCGAAGCAACCCATCAGCTCCTGCGCCATTTCTTCTACGTCGTCCGAATACTTCGTCATCCGAAGTAATCATACACGAGGAGGAGGCGGAGTATTTTCGGTTGCGCCATCCGGCAGGCGTTTTGAACGCGACGCGGGTGATGAGCTCATTCGAAATTGACGGCGCTGAGCTGACAGTCCGCCTCGCGGGCGACCGACAGAAACCAGCACTTCTTCTCCTTCACGGCTTTCCAAGGTCCTCGGCATCGTTCCGAAACGTGATCCAACCTCTCGCTCGGGAGTGCTTTGTGATCGCGCCGGATCTTCCCGGCTTCGGCGGCTCAGCGCCGATCGAGCATCCGTCGTTTTCTCGATTCGCGGACGTCATCGATCGACTGCTTGCGCAGCTCGGAGTGGAGTCGTTCTACCTCTATCTTCATGATTACGGAGCGGCTGTGGGACTTCAGCTCGCGACGCGCGCTCCGCGCAAAATTCGCGGCTTCATCATCCAGAACGCGAATGCACACGAGGCCGGGCTCGGGCCTCAATGGTCGGCGACGAGGGCTTACTGGTCTGACCCGAATGCAACGCGAGAAGCCGAGGCGACCGCGCATCTGACGCGCGAAGGAGTGCGCGATCAGTATGTGGGCCGCATCCCTCAAGACATCGCAACGCGCATCGATTCTCGGTTGTGGGAAGAGGACTGGCGCGTCATGTCGCTGCCCGGGCGGCTGGAAACGCAACGCGCGCTGGTGCTCGACTATCGCAGCCATGTCGCAAGGTTCAAGGAGATCGACGAGTATCTCCGTCGATGGCAGCCGCCCGCACTGATGCTGTGGGGACGTCACGACATCTTCTTTGATCTCGAAGAGACGCTTGCGTGGATGAAAGCTCTTCCTCGCATGGAAGCACACATTCTCGACGGCCCGCATTTTCTGCTGGAAACGCATGCGGAGGAATGCGCCGCAATGATGAGTGCCTTCGTTCGTCATGTGGAGCGCGCGGACGCCTGACCGATGCCGCGGTCTGCGTGCGATACACTCCATCCATGGCCCTGGCGAACTGGTGGGCGGGCGCTCGTCATCGACTTTCGCAGCGCGCACTGGCGCGACAAGTTGAATATCAACGAGGTGTTGCGCAACGGCTGCGCGCTCAGGGCGATCAGGCGCCGAGCACGACCGACAGCAGACCGCGGGCAATCGACGAACTGCTGTCTTATGCCCACTTTCCCGAACAATCGCGCGTGCTCGAAGTCGGCACCGCCGGCCGCGGAGTGCTTTTCTATCTCTCGCCGAAATGGCTGCGCGTAGGAGTCGATCCGTTAGCGCTGGATTACCGATTTCTGTTCCCGCCGTGGACTCGCAGTGTTCAGACGTGCGCGGCGTTCGGCGAAGAGCTGCCGTTTGGGCACCAGGTATTCGATCTCGTCATTTGTGACAATGTGATCGACCACGCGGAAGCGCCGCCTGCCATCCTGCACGAGCTCATTCGCGTCCTTAAGCCGAACGGCCTGCTGTGTTTCACAGTGAATGTGCATCACCCGGTCTATCACTATTTTTCACTGGCGCACCGCTTCTGGAACGCGTTAGGCCTGAAGTTTGAGATCGGCCCGTTCGCCGATCACACGTTTCATTTCACTGAAGAGCAAGTCCGACGATTGTTAGCGACGCTGCCACTGAACGTAGTCACAGAGCGCTGCGACATCGATGGGACGCGTCAGCAGGCAAAAAACCGAAAGCCGCGCCACCTCGGCGATCGTTTAAAGCGGATCTTTTTCAAGAATGCCCGCTACGTGATGATTGCCACGCGACCTGCCGCAACGGCCTGACGCCGCACACGCTGTACTGCTCGCCGGCTCCGACAAACCCTCGCGCACATTCGCACCAGGTCGTAAAACTCCACGCTCGTGACGTGAACGAACTCGCCAGCGGCCGCAAAACTCGCGACGACGATACGCCATTGTCGTTCACATACTCCAGAGCGAGTTTCTCGCGACCACCAATTGCCATACACACGATGTGCAGCCGTTCGCCCGAAGCAGGGACTGCGATCTTTTCGCGCTCGATTCTCTCAATGAGCCCGGCTACGGCGACGGACC
>JBQCJC010000420.1:0-6918 GCA_051953135.1 Thermoanaerobaculia bacterium
GATCGAAGCAGGCGCGGCCGATCCGGTCGCGCTTTTTTTACGTTCAGCCGGTGGAAAGTTGTGGACCCTAGTGGTCGGCAGTGGTACAAACAGGCACCGAAACACGCGGATTGACGACGAAAAGGCTCTACTAGCCGTGGAACTCAGCGTTTTGATGGGGCACAGCCCCGCGAAGATCGACGACAAGGGTCGGCTGAAGGTCCCGGCAACTTTCCGCAAGATCATTGAAGACCGTTACGGTCTCGACTGCTTCGTCACTTCAGAGGACGGGGAACGGGCGGTGGTTTATCCGCTGCCGGTCTGGTTCGAGAAGATGTCGCGCCTCGCAAAGGTGCCGTCCTCTTCACAAGCGAAGACGAAGTACCTCGAGCGCGTGAATTACTTCGGCCAGGTGGCCACGATGGATGCGCAGGGGCGCCTTCTCGTTCCCGCCGTTCTGCGCGAGGTCGCCGGGATCGCCGAGGACGTCGTCGTGCTCGGGAGCCAGGACCATCTCATCGTCTGGAACGAGCCGAAGATCCAGAAACGCCTCGCGGAGACACCGCTCACCGCCGAGGATTTCAAGGAGTTGGAGTTGCACGGCGTCTAGTTGCTCAACGACGAAGTCGCCCTTGTTGGGCAAGGGCAACTGATGAAACACGAACCTGTTCTTTTAAACGAAATCCTCGAACACCTCGTGCCCGCGCGCCGCGACGGCGTTCTCGTCGACGCGACACTCGGTCTCGGCGGACATGCGGAAGCGCTTCTGGAGCGCAATCCGGACATCCGTCTTCTCGGCATCGATCGCGATCCCGAGGCGCTCGAACGATCCCAGGCGCGGCTGAGCCGTTTCGGGGGTCGCGTGACGTTCGCTCGCGGACGACACGAATCGCTCATTGACATCCTGAAGCAGTCGAACATCGAGAGCGTGAGCGGCCTGCTGGCCGACCTCGGCGTCTCTTCGATGCAACTCGACGATGCGACACGAGGCTTCTCGTTTCGCTTCGAAGGTCCGCTCGACATGCGCATGGGATCCGAAGGCCGCTCGGCCGCCGATCTCGTGAACACGCTCGACGAGCGCGAGCTCTTCGTGATCATTCGCGACTACGGCGAAGAGCCGATGGCGCGACGGATCGCACGAGCGATCGTCGAAGCACGCGCTGAAGCGCCGATCGAAACGACGTCGCGGCTCGCGGAAGTGATTCGCAGCGTGAAGCGCGTGCGACCTCACGACATCGATCCGTCGACGCTTACGTTCCAGGCGCTGCGCATCGCGACGAACGAAGAATTGACCGGACTCGATCGATTCATCGACGACGCGGTGAGCGTGCTCGAACCGAATGCGCGCATCGCGATCATCTCGTTTCACTCGCTCGAAGATCGCATCGTGAAGCGCGCCTTTCGCCGATTGGAAGGCGAGTGCACCTGCCCGCCGAATCTGCCGGTGTGCGGATGCGGCGCGAAGGCCGTGATCGACGTTCTGACATCGAGACCGATGACTGCTTCAGAAGAGGAGGAGGGGCGGAATCCGCGATCGCGCAGCGCCAAGCTGCGGATCGCGCAACGGATCTAGTTGCGTATTGCGGCTTGCGCGTCGATGGGCGGGAGAGAACACACGGTGCGTTTCCCACACTCGACTCGCAACCCGGAATTCGCAAAACAAGGGCGATTCTCGAACAAGGCTTGCTCGGAGCCGATGAGCAAGGGTGAAGGTTGGGGAAGGGTCGGGTGTGTGTGCGGTAGGGGAGCTCGGGAGGGGTGGAGCGTGGAGCGTGGGTGTGTGTGGATAGCTCGTCGCATCGTGCTTGTAGGCAGATCTTCACCCTTGTTCGTCGGCTTTGCGCGCAGGCGCAGCCCCGGTCATGTACGCGCAGAAAAAAACGATCGACAACACTCACATCGTTCGCGAGAAAGATCGCCAGCGAAATCGTGAGCTCCTCGCCGTCCTCTCGCTGGGCGTGCCGATCGGATTCTTTCTGCTCGTCTTCGCGTGGCAGAACCTCGAAGTGATCCGCCTCGGCCGCGAGGCCACGCAACTCCAGAAAACACTCAAGGAACAGAGCACGCAGCAGAAGCAGCTCCAGAGCGAGCTCGATCGATTGACGTCGTTCGACGCCGTGGAGAAGCAAGTGGGCTCGCTCGGATTTCAACCGGCGGAGACCGGCTCGATCGTAATGGTGGAGCGCGGCAGCGCCGTTGCCGTGTCATCCCGAGCGACGCGCAGCGAAGTCACCGTGTCATCCGGAGCGGAGCGCAGCGAAGTCACCATGTCATCCCGAGCGGAGCGCAGCGGAGTCGAGGGACCTCCCGTTTCGTCTGCAGGAGATCCCTCCACTGCGCTTCGCTCCGGTCGTGCTGACACGAAGCAGGGAGCGCGCGAATGAATCTCCCTCAGCGCCGTCTCCTGCAACTTTTCGCATTCCTCGCCGCGTGGGGCGTGATCGTCGTGATCCGTCTCGCGCAGGTGCAACTCGTTCGTCACGATCACTACGTCGCGAAAGCGAAAAGCCAGCAGGAGCGAACACTCGCGCTGAATCCCGTGCGCGGATCGATTCTCGACTCGCAGGGGCGCGTCCTCGCCGAAAGCGTTGCCGCGGAATCGATCTATGCCGATCCGCAACTCATCACCGATCGCAAAGCCGCCGCGAAGAAACTCGCGAGCGTGAAAGCCATCGGCATGACCGCGCGTGAGATCGAAGCGAAACTGCGCGGCGACAACTCCTTCGCGTGGATCGCGCGCCAGTTGCCGCTCGAAGTCACCGCTGAAGCGCGCAAGCTGCAGATCCCCGGCATCTACTTCATGGAAGCGCATCGACGCTCGTACCCGCGTGCGACGCTCGCGGCGAACGTCATCGGCTACACCGGCATCGACGGCAACGGCCTCGCCGGCATCGAGCATTCGTTCGAAGGCGAAGTCAGCGGCACGCCGGGCAAAGTCACGTTGCTGAAGGATGCGCGCAAAGGCGTGTACCTCGTCGGCGCCGAAGGTGCGAATCGTCCGCGCGACGGACATGCCGTCGTGCTCACCATCGACTCCGTCATTCAATTCATCGCCGAGCGCGCACTCAAGACAGCGGTCGAGAAATACAAAGCCACCGGCGGCTCCGTGATCGTCATGGAGCCGGACAGCGGCGACATCCTCGCGATGGCGTCGTATCCGACGTTCGATCCGAATCGCTTTCGCGACTTCGCGCCAGCGTCGTGGAAGAACCGCAACGTGCAGGACTTCTACGAGCCCGGCTCGACCTTCAAGATCGTCACCGCCGCCGCCGGGCTCGAAGAGCGACTCGTCACGCCGTCGCAGTTTCTCGATTGCGGCAACGGCGAGATCACGATCGCGAACATCACCATTCACGAGCACGACGGCAAGCGCTACAACCTGCTCTCGTTCGAAGACGTGATCGTCAACTCGTCGAACGTCGGCACCGCGCGCGTCGGACTCGCATTAGGCCAGTCGCGCTTTCATTCGTGGATTCGCAAATTCGGATTCGGCGAGCGCACCGGCATTCCGCTGCCGGGCGAGTCGAGTGGAATGCTGCGCAACAGCGATCGCTGGACGGTCGTGTCACCCGCGAGTATCTCCATCGGACAGGAGATCGGCGTCACGCCGCTGCAGATCGTTCGTGCGGTGAACTCCGTTGCGACCGGCGGCCTGCTCATCGAGCCGCGCATCGTGAAGCGCGTCATCGATACCGATGGCGCGACGATCAGCGAGCCCGTGAAGCACGCGCCGAAACGCGTGATGTCCGAGAAGACCGCGGCGCTGCTCAATGAAATTCTGAAGAACGTCGTCACGCGCGGCACCGGCTCGAAGGCCGCGCTCGCGGAGCATGCGGTCGCGGGAAAAACCGGCACCGCGCAGAAAGCAGGACGAGGCGGTTACGCGTACAACCGCTTCGTCGGATCGTTCGCCGGCTACGTTCCCGCGGACAATCCGAAGCTCACGATTCTCGTCGTCATCGATGAGCCGTGGCCCGAGCATTACGGCGGCTCCGTCGCGGCGCCTGCCTTCCGCGAAATCGCCGAAGCCTCGCTCCGTTACCTCGGCGTCGCGCCTTCGATTCCGTCCCGCTCGATCGGCATCGATCGTCCGCTGCTGGCGGCGTTTTCGCAACCGAAAGCATCGAACGGCCCGGTGTCGGGAATGCCCGACCTGCGAGGCCTCGACGCGCGCGCCGCAATCGCGCGCGCTGTCGCGAACGGCCTCGTCGTGCGGACCATCGGAAGCGGAGTGGTGAAATCACAAATACCTCAGCCGGGCGAAGCCCTGCCCTCGCATCGTCAAGTGACGCTGACGTTCTCGGAGGTGCGCGGATGAAACTCGCCGAGCTCCTCAAAGACGTTCCCGTGCGCAACATTCACGGCGACCCGAACACCGAAATCACCGCGGTGGTGAACGACTCGCGCGTCGTCAAGCCAGGCTCGCTCTTCGTTGCGATTCCCGGCACCGCAAAAGATGGGACTCTATACATTCCGCAGGCGCTCGACCGCGGCGCCGCCGCGATCGTGACTTCAGCGGAGCAACCGCCAGCCGGCAACCAACGACCGGCAACCGTTCTCGTCGACGATCCGCGTGCTGCACTCGCACTCATCGCCGCGAACTTCTACGGCCGTCCCGCGGAGAAGCTCTCCCTCGTGGGCGTGACCGGCACGTCCGGGAAGACCACGACCGCGCGCATGATCGAGTCGATCTTCGACGCGGGGCACGAGCCGGTCGGCCTCATCGGCACGATCGAGTATCGCGCCGGTGACGAAGTGCTCAGCGCCGATCGCACCACGCCCGACGCCGTCGTGCTGCAGGAGTGGTTCGCGAAAATGGTCGCGGCGAACGTGAAGCACGCGGTGATGGAAGTCTCGTCGCACGCGCTCGCACTGCATCGCACGCACGGCGTGCATTTCGCCGCGGCCGTGTTCACGAATCTCTCGCGCGATCACTTCGATTTTCACAAGGACTTCGAAGACTACTTCGCCGCGAAGCGCATGCTGTTCGATCAGATCGATCAGACGAAACGCACCGCGGTCGTGAATCTCGATGACGAATACGGACGCCGCATCGCCAATGAATTCGGCGATCGCGCGTACACATTCGGCCGCGATGCGAACGCCGACATTCATCCGTCGAACGATGTGACCGTCGACGTGCGTGGTCTGCACGGCACGATCGTGACGCCCGCCGGAGCCATTCGCATCGAATCGTCGCTCCTCGGCTGGCCGAATCTGTACAACTGGCTCGGCGCGATCGGCGCGGCACTCGCGGTCGGCATTCCGATCGCGCAGATCGAAGCAGGCATTCGCAATTTGCAATCGGTGCGCGGCCGCTTCGAGCGTGTGCCGGGTGACGGCGGACCGACGGTCATCGTCGATTACGCGCACAAGCCCGATGCACTCGACAAACTCCTGCACGCCGTGCGCGATCTCGCGGGCGAAGGACGTCGCGTGTGGGTCGTGTTCGGCTGCGGCGGCGATCGCGACAAAGGCAAGCGCCCTGAGATGGGACGCATTGCGGTGGAGCTCGCGGACGAAGTGATCGTCACGAGCGACAACCCGCGCAGCGAAAACCCGCAAGCGATCATCGACGACATCGTCGCGGGCATCACGAAGACCAATCACCGCGAGCTCGCCGATCGCCGTGCCGCGATCGCGCTCGCCATCGACAGTGCCGCGAACGACGACGTGGTCGTCATCGCCGGCAAGGGTCACGAGACCTATCAGGTCGTCGGCGACCAGATCCTGCACTTCGACGATCTCGAAGAGGCAGAAATGGCTCTCACTAAACGGAACGAAAAATCAGCTTGATATTCCTCATGAAAAAGACCTATCATTTTGATGATCCGATACGGTGCCGCGTTCCGGCTCCGTCGGTCGGTTTCGGCGAGGGCGGGCGGATGGTGTTCGCCGGGCAGTTCCTGGGGAAGGGGACGAGCACGGGCGACGAAACGCGGCGGAGCCGGAAGGCGGCATCGAACGGGTTGTCAGTAGTCGGTTGTCGGTTGTCAGGAGAGCCGATCGCGTACCTCACCCGATCCGCGAGAAGCACGACGGCACGAGCGGCCGTCTCCCCCGAAAACCGACAACCGTCTACCGACAACCCATTCGCGGGAGGCGCGTCATGCCTACGCTGACCTTCGCCAGACTCGCGTCGATGATCGGCGGCCGCGTTGTTCAGGGCGCCGACGTCACCTGCTCGTCCGTCGTCATCGACTCGCGCATCGTGAAGGACGACTCCGTCTTTTTCGCAATTCAGGGCGAGCGCCTCGATGGTCATGCGTTTCTGCCGCAGGCGTTGCAGACCGCGCGCGGCGCGGTCGTAACGCGTGTGCCGGAAAACACCAACAAGGCGCTGATTCAGGTCGACGACACGACGAAGGCGCTGCAGCAACTCGCACAATCGATTCGCAACGAGTACGACATCACTCTGATCGGCATCACCGGATCAGCAGGCAAGACCACGACGAAGGAAATGATCGCCACGCTGCTCGGGACCGAGAAGCGCGTGCACAAGTCGTGGGGAAACTTCAACAATCAAATCGGCGCGCCACTCTGTCTCGACAACATGCCCGATGACGCGCAGGTCGTCGTCAGCGAGATGGGGATGAATCACGCGGGCGAGATCGCGGAGATCGCGGGTCTGCTGCGTCCGCACGTCGGCGTCTACACGAATATCGCGCCGGTGCACATCGAGCACTTCGCGAACGGCATCGACGGCATTGCCGCGGCGAAGCGCGAGCTGCTCGAGAACGTGATTCCCGGCGGCACGATCGTCGTCAACAACGACAACGAGCACGTCGTGCGCATCAGCAAAGGATTCAACGGCACGATCGTGACGTACGGCGTCGATCACGATGCGCAGTACCGCGCTCGCAACATCCGCGAGCGAGGTCTCCTTGGCACGCACTTCACGCTTGACGCCGAAGGCGCGTCACGCGAATTCGATCTCGC
>JBQCJC010000421.1:0-4338 GCA_051953135.1 Thermoanaerobaculia bacterium
CTATCTGCACGTCGTGCCGGTGACGATCGTCGCGTTTTTCGGCTCGTACCTCGGGCATCTCTTCTGGTTCTGGCTCGGCCGCGTGCACGGCGTGAAGCTGCTCGATCGTTTCCCGAGTCTCAAGCGTCACTTCGGCAAAGGCATTCGCGTCTTCGAACGCTACGGCGCCGCGGCGATCATCATCACGCAATGGCTGTACGGTTTGCGCATCACCTGCGCGGTGATCATCGGCATGTCGCGCATTTCGCTGCTCAAGTTCCTGCTGTACGAAGGTGCGAGCTGCGCGGCATGGGCCGTGGTGATCACGACTCTCGGCTACTACTTCGGCCGCGCGATCGAATCGCTCCTCGGACGCTTCGAACATGCCGAGCGCTACGGACTGCTCTTCATCATTCTCATCGCGGTCGGCGCCTGGGCGTGGCATCGGTGGAAAGACAAACGCGAAGAAGAAGAGGAAGCCGAGTAGCGGCACGCGTCAGAACCTGGCCGCGGTCGTGACGAAGCCCTGCTGCGCTTCGTAGCGCTTCACGCTGTAGTGCGACATCAGCACGAGCCGCGTCATCACCTGACGATTGCCGGACGGTCCCGCGATCTTCACTTCGAATCCGCTCGGAAATCCGGGACGTCCCGACACGGTCGGTGCGAACACGCGAATCGGAATGCGCAGCGGATACGGTTGTCCCGTCGTTGGATTGAATGCGACGGAGTACGCCATCTTTCCCGAGATGCGACCACCGCGTAATCCAGGCAGCAGGCTTCGCGCGCTGGCGAGACTGATCGTCGGATTGCGCAACGCCGCATCGAACGTGCCGTCGGTTGCGCCGGACATCGCGTAGAACGCGCTGTTGATCGGCTGTCCCGGATCCCACGCGCGCTGGATTCCCGCGGCGATGAGCTTCGGCACGATGCGCGAGATCTGCGTCGTCGTCATCGACGCGAGTTGAAAGTAATCCGAGTACGGAACGCTCGTCGTCAGGATGAGATCGAGCGTGCGGCCGCTGCCGGAGAACGATGGCTTCGTGAGTGGTGTGAGGTACGCGTATTCGAAGACGTAGCGATCGGCGACGAACTCGATCTCCGGCGTGCCGTTGTTGCCGTCGTGGTCGTAGGTGATGCGCAACGGCGGAAGCTGTCGCGCGATGAGCAGCGAGTTGCCGGTGTACCGCGGTGTCGAATCCGGCGTGACGTTCACCTCGGGTTGAATCACGGGAAGCAGTGAATCGGTCCACGCGGGGAACTGCGTCGGAAGCTGCAACGCGCCGCGGTACGCGGAGCCGAGCGTGTCTTCCTGAAACGCGATCTTCGTCTGCAGCACTTCGGTCTGCAGGATGTTCACGGCCTTCTGCGACATCATCGTGAGGTCGTTGTGGCTCTCGTTGAACATCGCGGTGCGCAGCGTCTCTTCGATCATCGTGTAGACGACGATCATCAGCACGCTGACGATGCCGAGAACCACGGTTACTTCCATGAGCGAGAAACCGCGTTCGGTCTTTCGTCGCAGTTGAAGTCGCATCGCTTACCTCTTGATGAATGCGCGGTATTGATGGAAGGCGTAGTGCAGCGGTACTTCGTCGCGATACGCCTCGATGCGAATCAGATAGTTGCCCTTCGGGAAACTCGCCGTCGGCGTCGACCACGAATACGTCGCGGCGGTTTGGAGCAGTGACGATGCTGGGCGCACGCCCGGAGTCGCGGCCGAGTTGTCGCGCATGTGCAGCCACGTGCGTCCGTTGTCCCGGCTGTAGAGCAGCGCGTATCGAATCGTCGTGTCTTCAGTGAACGAGTTCGAATACGACGGCGTGTACGGCAACCCATCCCAGCGACGCCATTGCGCGTCCCACGAGACCGTGACGCTGTTCGGGTTGTCGAGATCGACGTTGTCGTTCGGTGTCGTGATCACGACGCGCGGCAACTCGCGTACGCGCGCTGGATCGGGACTTCCCGCGGTGTTGAACAGACCACCCGCGAGGAAGCTCTGAATGAGACTGAGGAACGACCAGCGCGAGATGAACGCGACACCTGATTCGCCCGAGGGTGAGAGTCCGTTCACCACGACGAACGCGGTGTCGCTGCCGCTCGCCGATCCCGTGCGCAGCGCAACCAGCGCGCTGCCATACACACCAGTGCTGTGGCGGTAGAACTCTGCGAGTCCACGCAGCGTCATGGCCGCGCCGTAGGGCTGCTGCAGGAAGTGATCGGGATTCATCCCCGTGTCATCGACGGTGATCGAGAACGGACGGCTGTTCGCCATCGAGCCCGGCAGCGCGAGCTTGTACGTGTTCGCGATCGCGGTGCCGTCCGGTGATTGCAAATTGCCCGTGGTGTTGTCTTCGTAGCGGTGATGGAACGTGGATGATGCGCTGCCGCCCCAGAAGAAGGTCGTCGATCCTTCTTCCTGCGGACGACGCACGGCGTCGATGAGATCCGTGCCGGCGGGGAGGCGCGAGGTGATCGAGCCGCGCAGCACGCGCACGAAGCGACCGGTCCCACTTCCCGTTGGGAGATTGCCGGTCGTTTTGTAATCGTTCCACGCGGAATCCGGCGCGAGCTCGCCGAGCCAGTTCATCGACCACCAGTACTCGGTGACGTTGTTGTTCTCGCGGATGTACTTCACGCCGCCGGCGTTGCCGCTGATCGTCGCGTCGGTGATCGATTGCTCGTAGCGCGAGCCGTTCGAGCCGGTGAATGGACGCGAGGACACCGGGATGCTGTTGTCGAATCCGTTTGACGAGTCGTAGCCGATCTCACCGCCGATGCCGACGTAGTAGTACGAGAAGCCGGTCATCGTCGTGTAGATCGCGTGCGTGCGCACGACGGCGGTGCGAAGAATCTGATAGATGCGCGGCACGTCGAGTTCGAGGTAGCCGCTCTGCGTGTTCCAGCCGTCGTTGTCGTCCGTGTTGTCGCCGGAGTTGTTCTTCACGCCGTACGCGGTGCCGCCGATCGGCGCGCGATACGACCAGCCCGGCCACGTCGACAGCGCGTTCGTCGCGGAGCTGTCGAAATCGTCGAAGTAGCGGTTGTAGCCCATGCCGAGGGGATCAGCATTGGTGCGGCCGGAGCCGTCGTGCGGGAGCTTGAGATCGGCGTACGGACAGTGACGCGGATCGCCGAGGATTTGATAACGCTCGGTGATGGGGAAATTGGGATCGTTCGACGAATCGCCGAACTTCCATGTGTTCGTGCCGCGCCACACGTACGTGCGCGAGACGTTCAGAGGTTGATTGGTGGGCGTGCCGCTGGTGAGAGCGTCGCCGATGCGCGTTTCGAACTCGTACACGCGATCATTCGTCAGCGCGGTACGCGGAATCGAGATCACCCATCGCGCCGTGTTCTTCGCGACATCGCCTTGTGTCGCGAGATCGGTGGAGAACGGCGTCGGCACCGAGAGATCCGGCAGATCCTCGACAGGCGATGGAATGTACTCGAGTGAGTAGAGCCGCTTCGTCGATCGCAGACCGCCGCTGTTGTTGCAGTTCGCATTCGGAGCGCATGGCGATTTCAGCGGCGAGTTGTAGAGCCGCAGAATCGTGTCGCTGCCGCTGGTCGTCGCCGAGTACCACATCGCCGTGTTTGTGGACGACGTGCCGGCGTTGATGCGCGAGTAGTTGTCCGTGGTTCCGTTGCCGTCGAGATCGATGCCGCCATTGATCGCGACGACCTCGCCGGACAACGGTGTCCAGGTGATCCCTTTCAACACGATCGAGATCGGGACATTGAGCTTGTCCGGCACGCTCGTCGGATCGGTGACGTTGTTGTGGTACGAGTAGACGCGCAGCTTGATCGCGTCGTTGTTGCCGTAGGTGATTCGCTCCGGATGCGTGACCGCGCGGATCCAGCGGCGATCGTCCGGTTCCTTTGCCGCGTCCGAGTAGTTGCGGATCGGAGGGAACGGAAACATCTCGCCGTGCAGGTTGATGACGATCGCGTTCTTGTACTGCGTGGGATGCATCGCCATGTCCTCGAGCAGCAATCGCAGTGTCGGTGCGTCCGCGGTCTCGAGTCCCGCCGCCACGCGCTGCTGAAACAACGCGCGCTCTTCGGGAAAGCGCATCGCGTGGTTGTATTGATCGGCGAATGAGTACGACAACGCGTTGTCGCTGTTCACGCGATCCGTATCGAGCCACATGCGTCCCTGCAGTGCGTCGTACGGGTAATACTTTTCGACGGGCGAGCCCGTGGGTAGCAAGCCGGGATAGAAGTAAACCTTGTCGATCTGCGCCGTCGAGTCGCTGGCCGTGTTGACGTACCGCGTGTACAGCGGAGCGCGGCCAAACCAAATCATCCTGCTCCACTGGTTGGGGCAATGCAGGGCGGGATGACTCCCCGCGCGAACCT
>JBQCJC010000422.1:0-4698 GCA_051953135.1 Thermoanaerobaculia bacterium
CGCTCACGTACTACGCCGGCTACATCGTTCCGCACCAATTCGATCTCAGCGATCAATCGTTCGGCTCATGGTTTGGCGATGAACTGAAAGGCCTCGCCATCGGTCTTATCATCGGCTCACTCCTCGGCGCCACCGCACTCCTCGGCATTCGCAAAGTGAAGAACGGGTGGTTTGCGATCTGGCTCGTGAGCATTCCGCTCATCGTTCTGCTCGTCGTCGTTCAGCCCGTCGTGCTCGATCCGATCTTCAACAAATTCGAGCCGCTCAAAGACCAGGTGCTGCGACAGAAACTCCTCAACCTCGCATCGCAGGCCGGCATCGAAGGCGGCAATGTTTATCAGGTCAACAAATCGAAGCAGACGAAGACGATGAATGCATACGTCAACGGCATTGGTCCGACGAAGCGCATCGTCATGTGGGACACGCTGCTCGCGAAGATGTCGCATGACGAAGTACTCGCCGTCATGGGCCACGAGATGGGCCATTACGTGATGCTGCACATGTGGAAGACGCTCGGCTTCTCGCTCGTGGTGTCGTTCTTCGTGCTGCTCATCGTGCAGAAGCTGCACGACCGTTCCTTACCGAAGGTCGGCCCACGCTGGGGTTTCACCGAGCGCGGCGATCCCGCATCGCTGCCGTGGCTGCTCATCATCGCCAGCGCAATCAGTTTCCTGACGACGCCGATCATTGCCGGATATTCGCGCCACAACGAGCATCAATCGGACATGTTCTCCCTCGAGCTCACGCATCTCAATGAGCCGATGGCCACCGCGTTCAAGAAATTCGCGGAGGATTCGAAACGCGATCCGAATCCGCATCCGTTCATCAAATATTGGCGTTACACGCATCCGCCAATTGGCGAGCGCATTCCGTTCGCGCTGTCGTACAAGCCGTGGGAAGAGGGCAAGCCGAACGAGGTCTGGACGCCGAAGAAGTAGCCCGCGTCTCCTCGTGCGCGGCGAGTTCGGTTGTACACTCGCCGCAATCGAGGAGACTTGTCCATGTCCCGCAAAGCATTGCTGCTGTTGTGTCTGCTCAGCGCCCCTGTGTTTGCGCAGGTGCCCACAATCATCGAGGAGATCGGCGAGCTCGAATCGGTACGCGATCCGAAGTGCTACGCCACTGCCAGTCGCCTCGAGGATTTCATTTACGGCACGCCGCTCGAAGCCGAAACGCGCTTCGAGAAGATTGCACTACAGAAAGCGTTCATCCGTAGCGCCTGGGAAAAAGCCTCGGCGAATGCCGCCGCTGCCGGACGGACGGAAGTCACTCCCGACGTACTTCGTCCGGTCCTGCAATCCGTCGTGCCGTATACATTGAACGCGGACGGCTCCTTCACTGTGCGCGATACACCGGTCACCGCGCGCGATAAACGTCAATACGGCAGCGTCGCGTATGCATTACGCGCGGTACTTGCGGTACAACAGGATGCGCTGCTCGATCCTGCTTCGAAATTACTCCCGCTGCGCAACGAATCGGTCGAGTTATTCAAGGAAGCGATCGATTTGACGACGCTCGCCGCATTACAGCGTGCCGATAAGGAAGCGCGGAAGCAGAATCAAGACAAGCTCACGCCGGAATTATTCAAGAGCGCGTGGAAAGGCGTTGTTGGCTCGGCCGCGGAAGCGAAGCAGCCGGCATTGAAGGCCGGAGCATCGGGAGCGAAGTTCGCGACGATCAAGGCGATCGTCACCGAGAAACTCTCTGCATTCGAGGCGTACAACAATCTCGCAATGCCCGTGTTTCTGCGCAATTTGCAGGTTTACATGGCCCGTCATATGTGGCCCGAAGATCCGGAAGAGGGAAGGAAATTTAAGGATCAGTTCACCGAGGTCATGGTCGCGTGGATGAGTGACGTGATGCTCGAGGCGGAGAAACAGGCGAAGAAAAATCATCATCCGCTCATTCGCGTGGAAGACGTACACGCGGCATTGCAGATTTACCAGCCGCACGAGGCCAATCAGTACGAAGACATCATTTACTTCCCGCGCTTGCCGAAAGACCAGCGCATCGTCATCGAGGCGTACGATCTCGATTCGTTCCGCGATCCCGGCATTCACTGGGTTTATCTCAATGAAGTGCTGAACGATCCGAATTACAAGGGAACGCTCGAGCCCGATCCGTTTGCGGCCGAATTGCTCACCGAAGGCGCGGCGCAAATGGGGGTATTGACGTTGCGAGTCGCCGGATTTGTGGCGTCAGAAGAGGGGAAAGAGCGGCTCGAGAGCGCACATTTAGTGAAATCCCTGCAGCGCATTCAGAAATTACTCGATCAACACGCCTCTGCGCCGCCCGTGAAGAAGACAAAAGCCGCCGTGGCGTCTGCTCCGGACAAAAAGCCCGCAATCAACGGGAAATACTTCACAGACGTTACAACCGCGAGCGGATTTCAATTCGAACATCGCCTCAGTGACTGGCTTGCACGCTTTATCCGCAGTTACACGGGGACCGAAGGCAACACCGTTCGCTTAGCGGTTCCGCCGACGTTCGGCGGCTCAGGTATTGCGGCGGAAGATATCGATAACGACGGCGATATCGACGTGCTGGCATTGAGCGGTTCCGGCAATGCGCTGTTCCTCAATGACGGCAAAGGCAATTTCACCGATGCCACGGAAGCCGCCGGCCTGAACTGGAAGCGTCCGGATGGACGTCCGGGCGAGCCGCGTCAGCCGATCATCGCCGATTTCGACAATGACGGCTTACAGGACGTGCTCATTACCTACGTCGATGATGATCATCGCCTGTACCGCAATCTTGGGAACGCAAAGTTCGAAGACGTCACCGCGAAATCAAATCTTGGCGGTAAAGGCCTCGTCGGCGGTCCTGCAACTGCATTGGATTTCGATCGCGATGGCCGCCTCGATCTTTACATCGGGTACTTCGGCGATTACGTCCATGGCGAATTGCCAACACTCTCCCGTCGCAATAGCAACGCCCTGCCGGACAAACTCTTTCGCAATAAGGGTGGATTTGTCTTCGAAGACGTCAGCGCCGGCAGCGGAATCGAAAATACCGGCTGGGCACAGTCCGTCGGCCACGTCGATTTCGACGGCGACGGTTGGGAAGATCTGATTTGCGGGAACGACTTCGGGACGAACGCCTGGTATCGAAACTTAGGCAACGGAAAATTCGAAGACGTTTCCGGCAAGATCGGTACGGATAAGCCGAGCTACACCATGAACGTCGGCATTACCGATCTCAATCGCGACGGCAAGCCCGACGTTTATATCTCGAATATCGTCACGATGGATAAAGACGAGAAATACATCCTGCCGGATACCAAAACGCGCATGAAATTCAATCCCGCGAAAATGGCAAACATGCGCGTCGTCGAGGCGAATGATTTGTGGATGTCGAATGGCAACGCGTGGGAACAATCGAAAGCCGTTGGCCGCGGAAGGCACTCGACCGGCTGGGCGTGGGATGCCGATTTCTTCGATTTCGACAATGACGGCGATGATGATCTCTACGTCGTCAACGGGATGAACGAATACGCCGTTTATTCAAGCGTCAATCCGTATCTCACCGATCCCAATGGCAAGCCGTCCAATGCAATCCTCCCGGTTGCCGAAAAAGAAGTGCCGGTGTTCTTCGTCAATACCAACGGCTCATTACACGAAGAAACGGCACAGAGCGGCGCCGATCCCGCGGGTAATGCGCGTAGCGTGGCGTATCTCGATTTCGATGGAGATGGCGATCTCGATATGGTCGTCAACAACTTCAATTCCGCGGCGTACGCCTATCGCAATAATGCCGATAAATCGAAGAATCACTGGCTGAAACTGCGACTCATCGGCGATCCGGAAAAAGGCGTTACGCGCGACGCGATCGGCGCGAAGATCACAGTCGATACGGCGTCACAGAAGGGGATGTGGCGCGAGGTGTTCAGCACGATCGGCTATCTCTCCGTGCATCCGAAAGAACAGCACCTCGGCCTAGGCACTGACACCAAAGCCGACGTCACCATCGTCTGGCCGAACGGCGAGAAGCAGGTTCTCAAGGGTCTGGCAGCGGACAAGTCTTACCGCGTGGTGCAAGGAAAAGGCATCGAGTGAAGCGGGTTCTCCTCTTCGCGATCGTTGTGATCTCGGCGCTCACAATGAGTGCCGAGAATCACCTCGCGAATTCGACGTCTCGTTATCTTCAGCAACACGCGAAAAATCCTGTCGATTGGTATCCGTGGTCCACTGAAGCCTTCGAGCGCGCGAAGAAAGAAAACAAACCGATCTTCCTCTCGATCGGATATTCGACGTGTCACTGGTGCCACGTGATGGAAGGCGAATCGTTCAGTGACGCGGAAATCGCGAAACTGATGAACGACGCGTTTATTTCGATTAAGGTCGATCGCGAAGAACGTCCCGACATCGACAGCGTTTATCTCACCGTGACGCGCACATTGACCGGCGATGCCGGCTGGCCGAACAACGTGATTCTTACGCCGGACGGCAAACCATTCTTCGCCGCGGCATACATTCCAAAGGAAAAGTTTCGTGCACTGATCCCGCGTCTGCAGACGATGTGGAACACGCAGCGAGAACACGTCGCCGCGTCCGCGGAGATGATCGTGCGCACACTGCAGGCGCCTGTAGTCGCCGGTGATGCATTGACGGCCGATGTCCTGACCGCCGGCTACAAACAACTCGCCGCACGATTCGACGCCCAGAACGGCGGCTTCAGTCCTGAGCCCAAATTCCCGCA